>CAWUIU010000088.1:0-10336 GCA_963922285.1 uncultured Oligoflexia bacterium
CAACCTTCTCACTTATTTCTTTAAAAGTTGAATTATTTATTCTGTCTTGATGGACGTACAGGTAGAGTTGATCGTAGTTATGCTTTATTTCACTTACTTCGACCTTCACAAGTTCACCAAGCTCAAGACTATGTTTTGCGGCCACATCAGGAATGTAGGTGAGGTGATTTGAACTTGCGACAACTGCTATTGCTGACTGAGTATTCTGAACTCCATGACCATATTTAATAATTCCTTTCTTCGTTGGAATTGAGTCTTCGATCGTGACAATCGACGAACCATCCCAATAGGTTGGTTTGGTAAAATGATAAACCTGTGCCTGTTCGAGGGTAACGACCTTCTTTGATGCTAGAGGATGTCCCTTTCTTGCATAAACAGACCATGAGATGCGGCCAATTCTCTTCTCAATCCAGCTCTCACCAAATTTAACCTCTTTCAATGTAAGAAGAACATCGATCTCATTATTCTTAGCTGCTATTAATTGATCATTTGGTGACATATCGATAAAACGATATCGACTATCTTGATCTTGATTTACAATCAAAATCGGTATCAGTGCTGAATTTAAGAAGCCTCTTGTACCAAATCTAATGACTTGAATCTGATCTCTTTGAACATTACCATTTGATAGGTCTTGGAACTCATTAAGTTTATCAAGTATTTGCCTTGCTGTTTTAACAAGGGGATTAGCAATGGTTGTAGTTTTAATTCCTTGTGAAGAGCGAATGATAAGTTGGTGTCCAAGGCAGTTTTCGATGTGTTTGATCTTCTTTGAAAGATATGATGGTGTTATGTCTAAGTTTTGTGCAAAAGAGCGTATAGATGTCATTTTTGGCAATTCTGCTAAAATTTTTAAATCTGAAATGGATAACTCATCGATTTTATTCATTTTTGCGTGTACCTTTTATCATCTTATGGAAAATCTGCGTTTCCTATTGTGACACTCCTGTTGCCTCTTTGTCGACTACATTAATCGAATTTACATTGCTAAAAAATATTCATCGATAACAATCGGTAACAAATCTTAAGGAGAGAAATATGAAAACGATTTTAATCACACTGACTCTTGCACTTTCACTAAGTGTATTTGCAGGGGCAAAGAAACAAAACATTTTAGAAGTTGCAAAAGAAAATGGTAATTTTAAAACACTTGTAACTGCACTTGAAGCTACTGGTCTTGATAAGGCCATTGCACAAACAAAGAACCTTACAGTATTTGCACCAAATGATGATGCATTCGCGAAGCTCCCGGCAGGAACTATCGAAGCTCTATTAAATGATGTTGAAGCTCTAAGTAAGATCCTTTTTTATCACGTAGCGCCAAAGAAGTTAAAAGCTAAGAAAGTGTTAAAGCTTAATGAAATTAAAACACTTCAAGGACAAACAATTTTAACGAATTTAAATGAAGAGGGTGCATTCTTAAATGAATCTAAAATCATTGCGACTGATATCAAAGCAAAGAACGGAATTGTACACGTCATTGACTCTGTTTTACTACCAGATGCTAGTAAGCCATCAAATACTTTTGAAACAGAGCAATCAGTTGATATCCAAAGATATATGGGACTTTGGTATGAATATGCTCGTTATGAGAACGAATTTCAAGAAAACTGCCTTGGGACAACTGCAAAGTACACTTTAAAAAAGACAGTTATTGCCAAGAGACCATATGTTCTTGTGCAAAATAGATGTCAAAAAGAGAATGGAAATGTTCAAGGTGGAGACGCTAGAGCATTTGTTGTAAACAAAGAAACTAATGCTGAGTTAAAAGTATCTTTTGTACCAGTTCTCAAAGTCTTTGGTCTGTTTGGTGGTGATTACAACATTCTTAAAGTTGGTAACAATTATGAGTATGCACTTGTTGGTGATAAGAAAAGATCTAACTTTTGGATTCTAACGAGAGAAAAAGAGATTTCTGACTCTCTTTATCGAGAATTGTTAGATATAGCTGAAGATAAAGGATTTAGAAAAGAATTAATTAAAAAGTCTCCGGTATGGGTAGACAATAAATAGGATCTAATCTCCCTTGTTTTAGTCTTTAGGCACTTCTTTTGGAGTGCCTTTTACATTCTATATCACTTTTTTATAGAGGTTATACTTGTGGGTCCATAAATAGTTCCCACCTTCAGCAAAGGTTTCGGATACAGCAGAATCTTTCACAAGTGCAGTTATGGTATTCTTGAGTCCTGACTTTTGCGCTTCTTTCAAGCTAATTAAAGACATGGCATTTGATATACCTTTTTGTCTGTGTGCAATTTTAGTGGCCACAGACTTGAGGACCATGTAATCACCTTGATCAAAAACAAAGAAAAAGGCAACAGGCTCGCCATCACTTGACTCACATATTGTAGAATATTTAAAGTTATAAGACTGTACTGCTGGTACATATAGTTTTTGAAAAAGTTCTAATGGGATAGGTTCGAAGTAAAGATTGTCTTTAAAACCTTCCATCGAAATTTCATAGATTCTTTTAATTTCATTTTCTAAATCATTTTCAAAATCGAGATGTCTAATCTTGTATCCAAATGATGTTGCCTTTTCATAAGCCTTTTCATACCGATCAAGTTTGTAAGTGAGACCTTCGATACCACATGTTGTATATGTTTGATCGACTTTGTAACCAGCGTCCTTAAAAAAGTCATTATATATTGGTGGGTTGACTGGCTCCCAAGAGAAGTTCTCATCATCATTAGAGATGTCTACAACTGATAATCGATATTGAAACCAAGTGTTAATATTCATTGGACCAACAAGATCTTTGACGTTGTTTTCTTTCGCAAAAGTATCAACCTCTTTAAATAGTAGTCTCGATACATTGATTGAGCTTGCTTCGAAAAAGCCTACGAAGCATGTATTCTTATATCCAGCAGAGATACTTGCGCCTATTCGACCAACAACTTCTCCATTATCATTTGTTACAATCCAAAAATCGATTGGTTTTGGGTAGGGGTATTGAAAAAAAAGAACCCAAAGTTCATCAGGTAATAATCCTGTATGATATTCTACACATCTTAACTCACGTGGAGCTTTTGAAAATAATGAGATAAACTGCTCTTTATTTTCTGTGTTGGAATATCTTACTATTTTCATTCTTCTTCCTTAATTATTTTTATTTCGCCAATTCCAGCATTTACTTTTACTTTTATTCCGCTTTCAAGCTTCTTTATAAGTCCACCATTAACACCAACAATTGTTGGAAGTCCAAGTTCTCTCGCAACAACAGCTGAATGTGATAAGAGACTTCCTCTTTCTATTAATAATCCAGAGCATGAAGGGTATAGTGGTACCCAGCCTGGATCTGTTCTTTCGGTTACAAGAATTTCACCGGCGAGACCAGTGGCATCTTTAGGATTAAGGGCAACTCTAACTTCACCCTCAACTTCTCCTGGACAGCAAGGAACACCGTATAGTGTATTTGGATCCTGACTTTCAGGTAACTCAAAGACTATTAAATTAGTAGCATCTAATAAAGTTGTCTCCATATTAAATAGAGCTGCAGGGCCAAACGAATAGAAGCGATCTGGCGGTGGATTTGTCTCATCATAATCTTTAAATTGAGCTTTTCTCTCTTCAATAATTGTTCTCATATTTCCAAAAAGAGAACGTCCCTCGATATAGGCGATAATCTCTTGATGAGTGAGAAAGAAAATATCTTTGTGCGTATCGATAAGATCAAGGTCTTTGAAACGGTACCCCATACCTCTAAAGATATTTCTAGCGACACCAAAGACTTTTGTTCTTAAAAAACGTAAGTTCTCTCTATTCTTTACGGCCTTTCTTGTTTGACTAACAAACCACATATAGAGACTAAGCTTAACTCCATGGAGTTGACTTTGAATGATTTTTTCAGCTTTTTCTTTAATCTCTTTTTCACGTTTTTCCATATCCTCGATAGAATAACTCTTGGTTCTGATGTAACTGACAACTGCATTTACTGCAAAACTTGGATCATCGTGAAGATCACTTTCTTCAAGCTTTAATTCGTTAGCACAACGAAAACCATATTTATCAAGGAATTCGTCAAAATTTGTCATGAAATCACGATCTTTTACAAGGTCATCGATATCAGTTTCAAGAGCGTATGTTCTAAACTTCTCATCACCTTCATCGATCTTACGAGCTAGTCGCATAAGATGCTTTGTCGGTTCTGTACTATCAAGATTACCTTGACCGCAAAGGAGATCATTCTGTAAATTTGCTAAGTCGCCATCGACCTTAACCCATTTCTCAGTTAATTTCTTTAATATTCCAAAGAAGATCATACAAAGATAGTCATTGATAATTGGAGCTTTCCAAGAAGTAAGAATTTTATTTTCAAGAACATGAAAATCTTCCTTTTGTTCCCTTAGACTTAGATTTTTATAATCTTTCTTTCTAAAGACTTCATAGATATTATTAAAGTTGTTTGTAAAATCAGAAATAATATTATCAATATTAAGATAGCGAAATAAAGTCATTAAGTTAACTTTTAGCTTCTTAAAGAATGAGTACTTCGGCATGCGATCAAGTTCGTCAAAGAGCTTTTGCACACTATCGTTTGTACCATCTCTGACACCCATCATGGTATTCATGAAACTTTTGTTTTCTGATGATCCAGGAAGAAGGAGGACTAGCTTATACCAATTAATGAGATTGTAATAAATACGTCCTCTCATAATGATGAGCATATTTCTAAACATTGCACTGAAGTCTTTTATGATATTATCTGGAACTCCCATGATTTCGCAAAATTGTATATAGACTTGTTGATAAGCATAACTTGCAAAACTAAATGTTAGGGGGGATGTCACTCCACTGTAGCTTTCGACAATATTCGAGTTGTCCCATAGAACTTCCAAATCTTTCATGTGTTTTTGATTAAAAAGTTCTTCATGAGGAAGTGTTGTGATTGGTCTCGTTTGTACCAAATACACCTCGCCATTTTCAATGGCCCACTCACAATCTTGTGGTTTTTCAAATTCAACTTCTAGTTTTAAGGCAAGTTTTGATACTGTTTCAATCTCTGCATCTGTAATACATAACTTTTCTTGCAATTCTACTTCAACATCTACATTTTTAATCATATGGCCACGACTATTTATTGTTTCAGATTGAATGAGTTTTTGCTCTTTCTTTGTAACTTTTGCATCAAAAGTAAAATTTGATCGGTTAACAAGAATTTCATCCGTATCTATTTCACCAGAAACAATCCCTTCACATTGACCATATGAAGCAGAGATAAGAAGATTTTCTCGATCAGTTGGGTCTATAGGATTTCTTGAAAAAGTTACGCCTGACTTTTCAGAATTAATCATTTTTTGAATGACAATACCAACACTTAGGTTTTGAATTGGTAAACCTTTTTTGATTCGATAACTAAGGGCCCTCTCAGTATAAGCAGATGCCCAGCATTCTTTTATAGATAATTCGATCTCTTCTTTAGATTTTTGATAGAGAAATGATGAAAATTGCCCTGCAAAAGAGTGATCCGCAGAATCTTCATCTAAACCGGAGCTTCTAATAGCTAAATATGCACCTTCAAGTCCAATTGAGTTGAGTTCAGTGTAGATCTTATCTAGAATGTTTTGAGGAATCTCATTTTTTATGAACTCTTCTCTTACTTTTCTTGATAGCTCGCTTACTTCTAGTGATTTATCAAATACATCTTGTAATTTATTATCATCAATAAAGCTATGATAGGCATCGGTTGTTAAACATAGCCATTCTGGAATCGGGAAGCCTTTTTGTGACATATTTGCCATATTTGTGGCCTTACCACCGCCAATATTTTTAAAGTCACTAATAGATTCACTCTTATGCAAAATAAAGCGCACAAAGACTCCTTTTAATTTTCATAAATATTATAATTTTCCGATAGTTATATATCGGAAGATTTAGAGGATAATATGAATTTAATGAATGATACCCTAGCGGTTTTTAAGAAAGTTCAGGATAACACGGCAATCATAGATCAAAATGGTCAATCGATATCATTTAAAGAGTTAGATAAACGTCTTCATCAAGTATGTAATATACTTAAAAAAAGAGGCATCAAAAAAGGTGATCGTGTTCTCTTGCTTATACCACTGAGTATTGATCTTTATCTACTTATTGGTGCTATATTTAAAATGGGGGCAATAGTCGTCTTTATCGATCCTTGGGCGAAGAAAGATTATATTAAGGGTGCACTTTCAAAGGTTTCGCCAAATCATGTTATTTACAACTTTAAGGCTCAGTTATTATTCTATTTAATTCCTCGTATTGGAAAAGTTGATAATAAGCATAGTCTGGAAGATATACTCAAAAAATCGCAAAATGCTGCTACTGATTCCGGTGCCTGTGAGGAGATGGAAGGTTCAGATTCTGCTTTAATAACATTTACTTCAGGATCAAGTTCAGCACCAAAAGGCTTTAATCGTACACATGAGTTCTTACTTGCGCAAAAGTATGCTCATGGAAAGTTTTTTACTCATGAAAAAGATGATACTGACCTCTGTATGTTTCCTGTTTTTGTATTGTCTAATCTCGCACATGGTATTACTTCTGTTTTAGTCAATGCCGACCTAAGAAAGCTTGCTAAAAGTGATCCCTGTATTGTTGTGTCACAGATTATCGATCAAAAAGTAAGTTCCTTGACTTGTTCTCCTTCTCTTTGTTTATTAATTGTTAATTATTTAATTGAAAACAATATTAAACTAGAAGGCATAAAATATCTCTATACAGGGGGAGCACCTGTTCATCCGCACCTATTTTTAATGATGAAAAAAGTCATTCCAAATGCAAGAAAGTTCTTAGTATATGGTTCGACTGAAGCTGAGCCTATTGCCCTTATGGAAAGTGAAGCATTGTTAAAAAGTACTTCAGAAAATACGCTAAAAGGAAAAGGGACTGTACTTGGAAAGCCTGTTTCGGATATCTCTCTTAAGATTGTTGAGCCAGCAAGTGAAGCTTTGAAAAGTTTTAAAGAATTATCACAGGGTGAAGTAGGAGAGATCATTGTCACAGGAAATTTTGTTGGAAAAGAATATTACAAGTCTCCAGATGCTTTTGCAAAAAATAAAATACTTGTTGGAAATGAAATATGGCATCGAACAGGTGATCATGGATATTTTGATGAGCATGGAGTTCTTTTTATGTTGGGAAGGGATCACAACATAGTCTTTGAAAATGACAAAAAATGGTACCCACTACAGATTGAACCAATGTTAGATTCCATTACAAATGTTGAAAAATCTGCAATCTTTCAATATCGCTACAATGAACTAGGTCTACTTATCAAATTAAAAAATGGGATATCACAATATGATATGGAATCTGAAATTGAAGAAAATTTAAAGATGATAGGTATTAGTCCAGTGGTTATACACTTTGTGAAAGATATTCCTGTTGATCCTAGGCATAATTCGAAGATAGATATTAATGAAATTAAATCTATCTTTAGTGAAGAGAATATTAATTGTTTAAAGTCATCGAATCTATTAACGCGCTTTAAGATGTATACTGATGAAAGATTTCCATTTCTTGCAACAGCTGTTTTTGTATTGTTATTTTCATTTAATTCCTTTTATCTCTTTGATGCACTCAATTTAAATACAAAAGTTGTATTTAGTATTCCTATGTTATTAGGATATTTGACTATGTTCTTAGTTTTCTTTCATTTGCGTCTAATGGATGAGTTTAAAGATTATAAAGATGATGTAAGAGCCTACCCTGAAAGAATTTTATCAAGAGGAATAATTCAATTAAAAGATTTTAAGTTAATCCTTAGTTATTTCTTTGTCTTTGAAATAGCAATGAACTTATACCTAGGTCAAAGGCATTTTTATGCTTGGCTTATTGTCTTTGTCTATTCTTTATTGATGTATAAAGAGTTTTTTGTTGGTGAGTGGCTAGAGAAGAGATTAACTTTGTATTTAATTTCACATCAGTTAATTTTACCAATGATGGCATTCTATATGTTTTCAATTGTTTCTCAAGGAGACTTTTTCGCTACTTCAAATATTTGGGCAACCATTTTTATTGCTAGTCTTAGCTTCTACTATGAAATTGCTAGAAAGACATGGTCAAAAGATCGTGAGCAAGCAGGTGCCGATTCTTATACAAGTGTTTGGGGGATAAAGTTAAGTATTAGCGTTATTTTTGGAGCTCTTGTCATTAATACTCTTTGCTCTGTTTATCTTTTAAAAGAATTAGGTTCATCGATGTTCTCATATCTACCACTGGCCATTGTTCAGGTTCTTTGTCTGTTTTCACAAATAAAATTTTTAAAAGACTCAAATAACAAAAATTCAAAAATGTTAGAGAAAATAGCGACTATACTTCTTTTAGGAGGACATCTCTTTATGATCACCATGGTATGGAGTGCTGCCTAATGAAAAGAGCACCAGGTCCAAAAGGTTATCAAGTAATTGGTAGTATCTCGACACTTTTAGGGGTCTTTATCCAAAATTTACCTGTGCTCCTAAGCATGGAGACCTCGTAAAAACAGTGTCTTAGAGTTGTAAAGAACTTGTACAGCCAGTAAGTTTTTCAACCATTTAACATGAGTTGCGTACTCTTTTGTATTATATAAGTTAAGGAGTACAGTCTTGGAACAAATAAGTGTCTATTTAAATAAACAGGCATCAAACGCAAATTCTAAATATTGGCAAAATAAAATTTCAAAACCTTTGTTTAGAAGTAACGTAATATTTCATGCACCTGATGATATTGAAACTTTAAGAAATTCTTTGAAAAATGATCTTGAATGTAATGTTGATAAGATTATTTCTGTTGGTGGTGATGGAACGATGAATCTTATGATTCAAGAACTTGCTTACCAAGATGTTTCTTATTTAGTGATACCTGGTGGAACTGCAAATGATTTATCATCGGAGTTGAACTTATCATCAGATATCAAGAAAGCAGTTCAATGTATTCGCCATAAGAAAGAAAAACTAATTGACCTCATAAATGTCAATGGTCGTTATATGGCCACAAACGGCGGCCTTGGAGTTGGTGCAGATGTAACTAACAAAATTAATGAAATAAGAGCATGGTTTCCTCTTTTTAAAGATGTCATGAAGATGTCAGGTGATAAGATTTATTCTCTATTTCTTGCTAAAGAATTAGCATCGCTTAAGCTTCAATATTATACTATAGAAGTTGAATCTGGAGAATTTAGTGGTGTCGTTGAGACACCAATTATGTTAATAAACAATCAAAAGGTACTAGGAGGAAGTTTTTCTGTTGCACCTAATACGACTAATGATGATGGTACATTTAATGTGACAATCTTCACTCATAAATCACGTGTCAAATTAATAGAAGCAATAGCAAAAATAACTTTAGGGAAATATCCTAAGGATGACAAAGAACTTATTTCTTTTGAAACAAAATTATTAAATATTAGTAACCTCTCTGAGCAGACGCCTAAGTTCTTTGGTGATGGGGAATGCTTTTCATGTGACACAGATCGATTTAAGATCTCTATCGCTCCGGCGGCGATAAGAGCTTATTCAGCTTGTTTACTGCAAGATACTATTAATTCGACTAATGAGGTTTTCTTGCAATGATTTGTTTTATAACAGGAGCAACAGGGTTTTTTGGTCTATTTCTTTTGAAGAAGATTGCTCACCGATATGATAAAATTTATATTCTTACTCGAGCACAGACATTAAACAGAAATAGGAAGAAACTTAAACTTTTCAAGAATATAAAATTTATTATTGGCGACATCACTGATGTTCATATTTTTGAAAATATTAAAGATAAGTATAAGGTTCTTGAAAGCGTAAATGATATTATTCATCTAGCAGCATATTATGATCTTGAAGGAGACTTTAGTAAGTGTAATCTCTATAATGTAATTGGAACACAGAATATACTTCATTTTTCTTCTTTATGTGAAAAACTCACTTCTTTTCACTATACTTCAACAATCGCTGTTGCAGGTGATTACAATGGTCGTCTTTTAGAGGATCAACTTAATGTTAACCAAGATTTTGACAACGAATATTCTAAGTCTAAATATTTAGCAGAGCAACTAGTCCATGATTGCAAATTAGAAAATGTAAAAAAACGAGTCTATCGTTTAGGAATTCTAGTCGGTGATAGTAAGAATGGTTATATAACTAAAATTGATGGACCGTACTATGTTTTTGAGTTTTTAAAAAAGTTAGTAAAGAAATTTCCTTTTGCAGTTAAGGCGCCATTCATTACCGTGCCATATAACCCTTCAACGATTTATCCGCTGTTACCTGTTGATAAGGCGGCTGAATTTGTCTCACAGTCGATTTGGTATACAACAGAACATGAAAGTCGAACTTATCATGTGATTTCTAATCAATCACCCTCGATGGATGAAATGTTAAAAGAT
>CAWUIU010000089.1:0-10257 GCA_963922285.1 uncultured Oligoflexia bacterium
AAGAGTTTATGACTTGGGCAAATGAAATACTAGAGTCTAAACCAGAAGGCTTAAGTTCAAATGGAATTGTCAAAGATAAGGTTCAACCAGGTCTGGCAAGTGCAGCCATTCAGGCCGTCGAAGAAGGACTACCAGTCTTCTCTATTTCTGCAGACCTTCAAGGTTCAACAGGAATTAAAGCTTTCCAGCAAAAATTCCCGAACAACTTTGTTGATATTGGTATCGCAGAATCTAATATGGTCTCGACTGCAGTTGGTATGGCAAAACAAGGAATCATTCCAATTGTAGATACCTTTGCGCAATTTGGTGTTACTAAAGGTAATCTTCCATTAATTATGTCCCAATTATCTCTAGGTCCGGTGATTGCCTTATTCTCGCATACTGGCTTTCAAGATGCTGCCGATGGAGCTTCTCACCAAGCGACGACTTATTTTTCAGCAGTAGCAGGAATACCTAATACAACAGTTATTTCTCTATCAAGTAAGACTGAAGCCCATGCCTATATGTATGAAGCAATCAAGAGATATGAAAAAGCGATTGCAGAAGATCGACTACCTGAGACGACAATCTTTTTCTTTGGGCGTGAAAAACATCCTGTAACTTATGATGAAAATTTTCAATATCAATGGGGCAAAGCACAAATCCTTCGTGAAGGTACTGAGGGTGTTGTCGTCACAAGTGGTCCACTTGTTGACCAAGCTCTTAGAGCCGCAGATGAACTTGAGAAACAAGGAAAGAGCCTTACTGTAATAAATAACCCATTTGTTAATCAACCAGATGTGAAAATGATTGGAGACGCTATTAAAAAGGCCAATGGAAAGCTCATAACACTTGAAGACCATCAGCTAATTGCAGGTGCAGGCGCAATGCTTGTTCACGCATTAAAGTTAGATGGGCAAGAGTTCACTGTTAAATCACTCGCAAACAAAGGTAAATTTGGCCAATCTGCCTACACTGCGAACGATCTTTACAGTGATCACCAGATGGACTATCAAGCAATTTTAAATTCACTTTAAATAATAGGTATATTTAAAGGTCATTGAGAGCAGGGAGAAATACACCCATTTCTCCTGCTTCGTCTCCTCAATGCCCTATTGAATCGATACCTAGTCCAGCAGAGTATTTCCAGAGTGCCTGTATTATCAAAATTATTTTTACACTCTGTTAATGTGTTGCCTTATAAAAAGAATACTTAAATGGAGATTTATAGGGTTTTGTGTTTTAAAATTATTGTTGTAGATATGGCTCGACAATCTCTCTATCGTAGCTATACTTCATACCAAGGATACGTTTTTCGTTATTTTCGCCATAAGTACATTCATAAAAACGTGAATACTCCTCACAACTGTTCAGTTCAACGATGTCACCATGAACTCCCTCAACAGGTCTTAAAACAGTGAACCTGTCACCTTTTTTCCCAATTCTTAAGCGGTCTCCTTCAATATCAAAAACTTGTAGCATACCGCTATTGCTTGATTCGTCTGCTACAAGGTCACCAATGCAAATGTTGTCGATACATGTTGCGTTTGTCGTACCCGGACCATGATCTCCCTCAACATCGGCCATAGCGATATTGCATATTAAAATAAATGATGTGAAAAAAGTTGCCTTAGATAGTTTCATAAGAGTTCTCCTTAGTTTGGGTAAAGCGTTAGCAAGTCCCGTGTAACTTCAAGCTAAGTAGAGCTGATTGGTTAATCTTGTAGACTAAATTCAATAAACAACTCGTAGCACAATGAGCTTCGCGACGCATTAAAATTGTCTTTATCATGTATTTTTTATACGATAGAATTATTCATATAAATTTAAAGGAGTGCATGGATGCTATCTGTTTATAACTTTGAAGACCCTGTTACATTTTTGAGTTCTTATATTACTGATAGGCAGAATAAAGACTCTGATTTTTCCCTAAAATCTTTTGCTCGAGATATTGGATTAAGTAGTCCTAATTCAATAATTGATATTTTAAAAAGAAGAAAGCCAATGAGAGATAAAGTAGCACAAAGTCTTGTGAATTATCTACGTATTGACGGTACAGAGAGAATGTATTTTGAGGCAATTGTAGCAAAAAAACAAACAGATATAGAAGAAAAAATGCTTATGTATGACCTCTTAATAGAAGAGTTAAGGCCTAACAAAGAAAAAAAATTTAAGGCCATATATTCAAATGAGATTGATATATTTTCTCATTGGATATACACAGCTATTCTTGCGATCAGTGAGCTACCTAATTTTGATTTTAGTATAAAAAATATTAGGAAAAAGCTTAAAGAAGATTTTCCTGAAGAAAAAATTGAAAAAGCTATCTGCGATCTCTTTTGTGCGGGTTTGCTCACAACTAATGAAAATCAAATTGTAACTGCAAAGTATTCTCGAACTACGACCAAACATGGTGAAGCAACAGGAAGCGCAAATAAATACTATTCAATGGTTTGCGATTTGGCTAAAAAGTCTTTTGACTTACCAATCGATGAAAGAGAGAGCAATAGTTTTAGCTTTGCAATAGATGATAAGAACCTTCCGTTAGCAAAAGAATTAATCTGGAAATGTCGTAATAGTCTATCTAAACTTTCAGAAAAAGGTTCCCCAAACAAAGTTTATCAAGCTAATTTAATGATTTTTCCACTCACAAAATAAATGAAACTTACGTCAGATAAAGTATAAGATAAGCAAAGATTGGAGTTTAAGATCTACACAAAATGAAATTCTTGCTTAGAACATCCCTGTATATATTTGTAAGATTTTCACCATCTTTAAATTACGATAAAGGCCCATTTCTTTGGAATAAGATGACTTTTATTCGACTTCGGTTTCTTTGGTTCATCACTAATTCAAGAATAAAGACATATTTTCAACAGCCTAACTTTATATAATAGAATGATGACTCTTAGTTATCGTTTATTTCGGTTACCTTTTTATCTTAGTCAATGCATAAGCTCCTATTCTAAGACACATGATGTTTGCGAATACTTGAATTTTAAATGTGAACCAATGAATTTTTAATAACTTAACCTAAAATGTTACAGACACACAAGAGTGCCTAAAATTTAGCCACCTGTAAAAAAAGTACAACAAAAACCAAAACAACCAAGTAAAAATGTAATAATTCATCGAATAAAAAAAGGACAATGGATGAAACGTTTAATCTTAGCAGGTATTCTTACTTTGATAAGTGTTAATACACTTGCCCAAGGAAGAAGGACTCTTCAAGATAAATGGATTATTGAAAGAGGACAAAAACACGAAGATAACAAAAAGCAAAAGAAGCTTGAGCAATTGACATGGGCTGGATTCTACCAAGACTTGTTATCTAAGAATAATAAATTATTCAATAGGCTTTACAGACGATTTCAAGCAAATCAAATTGTTGGAATTGAAGTTCTGATTGCTTCAAGCTCTTGGTCTGCTATTGAAAGTGGTTTCGGTCATACCATGTTACGATTTGTCGATAATACGGGAACACCGGATGATGATATTGTTGTTAGCTTTATTGCAGATGTTGATTCTGTAAGTCTTGATTATATCAAAGGTATTTTTGGTGGATATTCAGTTTTTCCTATTTTTAAAACTCTACGATCCTTCATGACAGATTATGTAAATGTTCAAAAAAGAGATCTTGATCGATATATCATTCTTTCAACAGCTGAAATCAGATCAAATTTTATCAATGAACTAAAAAAGAATATTGATGAAATAAATAACTTTCAAAAAGAAAACCTGCCTAATGTACTTAAAGTTGCAATGGATGAACTTAAGGTTCATGCAGATAAGAAATATGGACCAAACAATTATGGATACAAGCTTTTAAGGAATGATCAAGGAAACCTTTATGGTATTGCATCTGTCAGTAAAGAAGTTGCCAATCAAGATCAAAAGACAACGGCTGATGATTTGATCCCACTTAGGTACAAGACTTATGAAAATCCAAACCTAGGTGAATATACATTCTTTTCAAATAATTGCGCAGGAGCACTTGTTGAGCTCATACAAAGAGTTGGGTTTCCTTATCAAAAGAATATTACATTAAGTGGTATCGTACCACTAGCCGTACCAAATTACTTAAAGAAGAGTTTAATAAACCCATACCCAAAAATTAAAATTAAATCTCTAAGACCGCTCAAAGATAAATTAGTTACATTACTGGACTTGGGAAATATTTCTGATCTAAACCAGAAGTTATCTCTTGAGCAAATGAATAAAGTGTTAAATGTATTAACAGATAATGAATTAAGAAAGCTTGGAGAAGTCGTTAGATTTGAAACAGATGCCTTTAGAGCATATGAAGAAAAACTAGCTGGTTTAGAACTTACAGAGTATTCAGACCTCTATGGTATTACGGCGCTTCCAGACTTTATGTATTCTCCATGTATTGAATCAAGCTGTGCTGTTAAAACCTGGAATGTATTATTTGCTCACTTTGATGAAGAACAAATAATTGAGGCTCAAGACGAATCTCTAAAGACATCACAAATGCATACACAAAAAAGAGTTAGAAGAAAGAAGAATGGTAGTTTTCGCTGGGTAACTAAAGATAAAGAAATCTTTGAAGGACTGAAAATTAGTTCAGATATATTAATTCACAACAACATTATGGGCTTTCTCCATGAAAACTGGGAGAAACAAGGAGTATTTAAATGAAAAAATTATTTAGCAAACTCGCACTATTAGCACTTTTAACAAATATTAGTAACGCAGACTGTTTACCAAAGTATCAAGAAATGGATATGTCAGTAGATAAAGATACTGTTGAAATTGCATCAGCACTTTCGACAACAGCAATTGGTTTAGCAGTTATTGGTAGTAAAGGAGCAACATCAACAATTGCAGCTGGTTCTCAACTAATGGATGAAGATAGCTTAATTGCTCAAGTTATTGGAGCAGAATTATTTTTAGATGGTATAACATCTTCAACAGACGTTGCTGTTAATGCTGCAACAACGTCAACTGCCGCTATTGGAATTCTTGATGATGCAAAAAGAAGTTATCGTACAGAAATCAACCTGATTGAAGAAGCTAGAGTTGCAGATACAACTCTTGGAACGACACTTCTTGATCTTACAGACAGTATTAATGATGAAAGAGCAGCAGATGCACAAGTAACACCAAGTCTTGTTGCGACAGTTATTAGAGATGCTGATGCAAATGAGAAGATATGTCAGAACGATGAGCTGATGAATGCAACAGAGATTGAAGCCTTTGTTCAAGATGCATTAAAATAAATTACAAAAAGTAAATATTTGAAGTTAAAAGAAGGCTCCCTATTCCCGGAGCCTTCCTTAATGAATCAATTCATTAAATTTCTTAGTTTCACCCAAATATGTGATAAATACCCCAGATTTATCATGACCTTCCATCATACTTAAGAAAGACTCCACATTTTCAACAATAGAGTTTAAATCTTTATAAAGATCAAGTTCATCATTAAGGTGAAAAAATAACTGATCATTCTTTTTTTCAATAGCAATCCTCGAATGCATTAAAACTCTCCCCAGTCTGGTTGTAAGCAAGTAAGACCTTGTCCTCTCCACATGGTAACGACACTTTTACGATCATCTAAAACAAATAGTGTTTTGAATTTATCTTTAACGTGGTTTAAATATATCTCTTTCTTAACTAGATGATCATCTCGATGGTCCTCTTCATCTCGCATATAAAGACTTTTATAAACTATCTGATGTTTTCTTAACCATTCCTCAGAAAGATTACGATATGTTTGTGGCCGACCAGTGATAAATATTATTTCTACATTATCACGTGAAAATGTCTCAATAATTCTCTTACACCATTCATTTATTGGATCATCAATCATTCCCTTATAGAAAGATTTCCAATCTGGTTCATCACATTCGACATAATGAACTCGGTGCTCACAATTAGTAAGAGTTCCGTCGAGATCAACAATTAGCACCTCTTGTAAACTAGACACGAGCAGCTTCTCCCAAATCTCTTTTCTTATTAAAATTATCGACAATAAGACCCTCTAGGTCTTTGTAGCAGAATTCACTTGCATCAATTGATGGCAATACCGTTAAATGGATCTGCCTACGATTAAATAGCGAGGCACCTTTAAATAAACCACCATCATGTGTGAAGTAACTCCCCCATGCGCCATTTATGACAATAGGAACGACCTTTGCTTGAGTATGATCGACAATTTTTTTTATGCCTGGCTGAAATCGCCCGGTCTTTCCGTCACGAGTGACATAACCTTCAGGAAAAATACCGACACAATCCTGAGCTTCTAGTTGGCCATGAATCTTTTCAAAGGCATTCTTCATAACATCTGAACTTTCCTTTCGTGTTGCAATAGGAATTAAGCCAGCATGTCGAAAGATAGTCCTAAAAAAGAATTTATCGTAGTACATATTATCAATAACCCAATGAACAGGTCTTGGTGAAACGGCCATAATAAAAAGCCAATCAACAAAGGATACATGGTTTGCTGCAACAATAAGGGCTCCTTCTTTAGGAATATTTTCCTCTCCATCAAAGTCCAATTTATAAAATAACTTAGAAAGTACCCAAGCAATAAAACGCCACATATATTTAACGTAGAAGAAGTAACAAACGAAAGCATAAATTAAATTGAATACTGCCAAGAGAGCTAAAATCTGAGGTAGAGTAAATGGTATACCATGAAGAACCATTAACATTATACCTGCTCCAACCATAAATATAGCATTCCAAATATTATTCGCAGCAATCATTCTTGCTAAGAACTCAGGTTTAGCATTGGTTTGTAAATATGCTTGCTGAGGTATGATATACATCCCACCAAAAGTAGTTACAATAAAAAGGTCAATAATTGCTCTAATGGCACCTGGAGACTGTAGAAACTCTATAGGCCCAACTAAAGTAGTAAATGAAGACTTCCATGTGCTTGTTACATAATATAAGTCTAGGAGAAAGATCGTCATTCCAATGGCAGCTAGCGGAACCATTCCAACTTCTACCCTCATACCTGAGAGTTTATTACAGAGGAATGCCCCAGTTCCCATTCCAATTGTAAATGTCGCTAATAACATGGTACCGACTAACTGATTCCCCATGAAAATCGTCTTACAGATCTCTGGTAATAAAGAAAGAATACAAGCACCGAAGAACCAAAACCATGAAATCCCCATGATTGCGTGAAAGACTTTTTTCTCTTTCATCGATGCGCTTAATATTTGAAAAGTCGGCTTAACAAAAGTGTAATTAATTTTCACAGCACTATGCTCAACACCAATTTTCCTTTGTTTAAAAGCAGTAAGGATTCCAACAACGGCAGCGGCAATAATTCCTATGCTCGTTAAATGAAGAGCATTTTCATTAGCGGCTGATAAACCACCCAATATAGTTCCAACTAAGATCGCGACGAAAGTCCCCGCACCAATAAAAGCATTTCCAAGAGTGATTTCTTCTTTCTTTAATATCTCAGGTAATGAACCAAATTTTACAGGAGAGAAGAAAGCCGACTGAGCACCCATTAAAAATAAAGTAAAAAGTAAAAGTATATAGTTTTCACTGATAAAACCAATTGAAGCAACAATCATAATGAGTAATTCTGTGAACTTCGTTGCCTTAACCACCAAGGATTTGTCGTAGTGATCAGCAATTTGTCCAGCCGTTGCCGAAAAGGTCACATATGGAAGAATAAATATAGCACCTGCTGCAGCGACGAGAGTCTTCGCATCAAGACCCATAAGCTCAACATTTTTATACGTAATCAAAATAACTAACGCATTTTTAAACAAGTTATCATTAGCAGCACCGAGAAACTGAGTCCAAAACAGTGGCCAGAAACGTCGGTCTGACGTTATTAATGAAAGTGACAATCTAAGCTCCCGAAATATTTTAATTTATGCTAGCACTTGTACCAGCAAATAGTCAGTAAGCAGTGCTTCATTTCAATGTGTTTACAACGACTTAGAACACTCTCTTAAAACTTATCCATTAAATTTGTGTTAAGAATTCGCAAACTTAATGTCGATGAAAAATCTTTGCTAAAAAACCTAATTGGTAGAGGTATTTGTAGTCTTTCCCTTCATTCAAATAAGAATTTTTTCTATGGTTATTTCAACTGCCCTCACGCGCGCAGGTAGAATAGTCTTAAAAATTAAATTATTTTGTGCGCTTGTGTGGATAACGAATTATTAACACAAATTTAGAGGACCAGTTTTATTACTTTTATGATATCAGAAATTCAATGTGCGCTACACGTATGCTAGTATTAGAATGATTATAAAAAAGAGGTTTTATGAAATTATATCACTATGTTCATTGTCCATTTTGTGTTCGAGTAAGGTTGGCCCTTGGTCTATTAGAATTAGACTTCGAGTCAGTTGTTCTACCTTATGATGATGAATCAACTCCTATAAAATTAATGAATAAAAAAATGCTACCTATTTTTGAATGGTCTAGTGATAAGATCTCCAATGAGAGTCTCGACATCATTAAAGAGCTAGATACTGATAATCTTCTTAAGAATGAAGGAACTCAGGCAGAAGAGTTTAAAGAATTTGAAAGTTTACTTAATAAGCTTGGCTCAAATGTACATTCTCTCTGTATGCCATATTGGATATGGACTCCAGAATTTAATGAACAATCCAGGTCATACTTTCAAAATAAAAAGGAAATTAAAAGAGGGCCATTTAAAGAACTTATTCAAAATAAAGAAAAGTATCTAGCCCCACTTATTCATGATCTTCAACGTATCGAAAAAGACCTAGCACCTTTTTACAAAAGTGAGTCCTTAACAATTTATGATATCTGCCTGGCCAGTCACCTCTGGGGAATGTACATTTTTCCAGAATTTCAATTTACACAAAAGATGCATGACTATCTCCAACGAGTTGCCTACCAATGTAAATTTAATTACCACAAAGATTTTTGGGAATAATGAAAAAGCGAGCTCTTCTTATCATTGATATGCAAAATGAGTTCTGCTTAATAGAAAATAATCAAGAAGAGCTTTGTTTAAAACCAAAGGCTAAAGCACTTGTAAAAACAATTAATCAGCAAATAGAGTTAGCAAGAGGCAGTAAAACGCCTATTATATGGATAAACTGGGGAATTGAATCCAATCTTCTAGGAATTTCCCAAAATGACTTATCTCACTTTAACAACTTTAATTATCCTGAGACCATGAGTTGGAAGCGAAAGTATAATGGAGAGAAAAAAGTTTTAGAAAGAGGCAGCTGGTCTGCCCAAGTTGTTAAAGAGTTAAAAATGTCGCCAGTTGATTATATCGTCCATAAGACATCAATGAGTGGAATTCCTCGTACTAACCTTCATGCGCTTCTTCAATCCTTGGAAGTTAGCGAGTTAGAAGTCATGGGTATCAATAAAGACCAGTGTGTCCAAGCGACAATCGATGATTTAAGAGCTCTCAACTATTCCGTAAATTTAGTATTAGATGCCACTGATAACTTATAAAAAAGGCCCGACATCGCCGGGCCTTGTAACTTAACAAATTTAATAAACCAGGGTTTATTCAGCTTGTAGAACCATTCTTACTAAAGAAGTAGTTTTACAATTGTATGCATCTTCTTGTTTAATTTTTTCACAAACGAGATTTGAACTATCTACAGACTTGATAATGTAAGCTTCAACATCAGAATGACTTTCAACGATACGTTTTGCAATCATTGATGATTCAGCCTTTAACTTCGCTTCATTAATCTTTTGCATTTCAGCTGCAGAAATAGTGATTTTCTTCATTGTACTTCCAATGAGATAAGTATCAACATCAGCCTTGATTTCTTTTGAAACATTCAAGCTTATCTCACCTTCATCAGAAACAGAAACATACTCATTTGCAAACTCTGTTCTAAGGTCTGCAATTTTTGAAGGACGTGTAAGATTATAGTAAGTCGCTTTAGCTAGCTTTCTTCTATAACGATTCATTTCAGCAAACTCAGCCTCTCTTCGCTCATCTTCCTCGGCCATAAAATCATTTTCATATGAAGTTGAAAAAGTTGCTGCAGATTCATCACTCAATTCACCATTAATATCAAGAGTTACATAATTATCTTCATTAAAAGTAAAACTAACAGGAGCCTCTGTCGTGATCTCATCTGTAACAATATTACGCTTAGTCAGCGTATGTGTTTCAGTTGTCGTATCGTTGATTAGTCTTTGTTCATTTTCAGCAGAGATTGCTAAGCGGTAATCACTTTGGATCTTTAGCTCTAATTCATAAATTGCTCCTGCCATTGCTGTTGATGCCACAGATGCGAAAACTAAAGCCTTGATTGCCTTTTTCATTTCAATTCT
>CAWUIU010000090.1:0-10250 GCA_963922285.1 uncultured Oligoflexia bacterium
TCATGCACAAGAATACGAAGAAAAAAATTATTATCTCTGGTATCGAACACTCTGCAGTTGTTAATCTCGCGAAGTTCTATGCCCAGGAATATGACCACGAAGTGATCGTCGTTAAAACACTTTCTTCAGGTGTCATCGACATGGAAGATTTAAAGAGTCATGTTGATAATAACACTGCTGTAGTTTCTATTATGGCGGCAAATAATGAAACAGGTATCATTCAACCATATCGTGAAATTGGAAAACTCTGTAACGAGTTCAACGTTCCTTATATTTGTGACACAACTCAATTCATTGGAAAAACTCTTTTTGATTTTAGAGCCAGTGGAGCTGACTACGCTGTTATGTCTGGTCATAAAATTGGTGCTATGACTGGAACAGGAGCTCTTTTAGCAAAAGATCCAACAAAGGTGAGAGAACTTATCATTGGTGGTGGTCAAGAAAATGGTCGCCGTGGTAGAACTCAACACTATCTTGGCTATGAAACATTAGCGGTTGCCCTAAACTACTTTGAAAAGCATTTAGATAAATTAGAGATTCTTAATGAGAAACGACTCGCCTTTGAAAAAGCTATAAAAGAAAAGTTTCCAGAAACTGTTATTATTGGTGAAGACTCTCCAAGACTTTCCTCAACAACTTACATCGCTTACCCAGGAATTCATGGACAAGCAGTACAAATTGAACTTGAAGCAAAAGATATTTACGTTACAACTTCATCTGCATGCTCAGATAACGAGCCTGTCACTTCAAAAGTTTTAAAGGCCATGAATGTTACTGATGATGTTGGTCGCGGTGTTGTTAGAATCTCACTCGGGCTTTGCTCAGATCCAAAATTCTATGATGAGCTAACAACTGCTCTTATCGACACGTACGAAAAATTAGCTAAGATTAAATCTTACTGATGCACGCATCAAAACATATATGTTTTGATGGCGATGCTTTACCGTTGTGCTTGTGTCAAAAAGACGCACCGAAGGTGCTTTTGACACAGTAGCATGGGCGGACAGACTTCGACTAAAATACTAACTCTTAAATATTTGACGTCGGAATAGCTCTCTCACTATCTTTTATAAAGCCATATTTCTGATCTACTCTTATTTAATAGAAAGTTACATTTGTTATATAGACTTATTGCTGGAATATTTGATCGACTTACCTTAAGAAAAACTTTATCAATATTCATTGTCTTAAAAAACAAAAGAGTTTCTAAAAGGAAAATTGTCCCTAATCCTTTTCCTTGAAAATCTTTAGCAATAGATATCATCTCTATTTCATATTCTTTGCCTGAATGAAAATAACAAACTCCAATAACTTTGTTGTTATATCTATAAGAAAGCACACTTTCATTATTAATCCAGTTCTCAATTGTTTCGCTTTCATAATTTCCTAAAGGCCTTAAAGCCTCTAATAAATCATCAATGTCTTCAGTCACACTTAAATGAGTGTTTTTCATATCATCAACAAGTAAGCTATTTAATTCAATTTCATAGCATAAAAATATCTTTTCTTTAGATAGGTAAGTCTTTAAAAATTCAAACGACTTTTCTTTATCAAGAGGTAACTGCAGTCTAAGGTTTAGAGAAGGATTAACTTGTTCGAAGTAGTACTTAAACATTTTCAGAAGGATCTCTTTATCATCAAAATAAAACTCAATCAGAGCAAAGTCATTTTTATGATCGGGAAAGTGCCTCACATATCCAAGTATCTTTCCATTTGCCTCGGCAAGAATCCAATAATTAGGACACTCTTCATCAAAATATTCGAGTTCGTCCTTTAGAGTAACCTCTGCATAGTTTTTAGCAAACAGTGGGATAAGAGATTTAATATCATTTCTTTCTATTTTTCTAAATTTCATATGTAAAATAATGTCAGAAATTAAGCACTATGTCTCATCTTAACGATTTAATTTAAAAAGTTCAAAAGTTAACGGATACCTTTATATTATAAACAAATTAGAATTTTATCTTCATTACAAAAAGTTTTAAGACCTGGATTACAAAATCCTGCAGGACTGCCATCAATGCAAAGTGACTTTAATTTTGTCTCTAAGATATTGTAGCCTCGTGGACAAGCTGGTTGATTTTTTTCACCACATTTATCAATGCCACAATACTTTGAACCACCTTGCAGACAATTAAAGTCGACAACTTCATAGAATCCGCTCTTGCATTGATCACAGCGATAGGTAACAACATTTTGGCAAGAAGCATTCACCCCATGACAAATTCTTCCATCTGCGATCATCTCCTTCTTTTCATAGCGGCCAAAGAAAACATCTGTTAAGTAGCTTTGATCAAGAGGATGATCGAGCTTCTTATAATCTCTCTTTAAGGATGTACTTAATAGAGGCAGCGTTATCACTTCCTTTTTAGGTTTATGTAAATTGATTTTTAGAGTTAACTTATCCAATTCATTATTTAAAGAAATACTAAGCTTATCAATATTTTTAATTTCTACTAATGGCTTCTGTATATACTGACAGCCATTTTTAAATGGTAAATAGGCTAATCGCCCCTTCGATTTTGCAAATGGTGTTTTATAGGCTAGACAATACCAGCGATCCACAACAGCAAGGGTCACCCAAGAGTTTAATGGTTTCGTTATTTCATTTTTTTCAAGAAGAGCATCATTAATAATAACATTTTTCTTTAAAAACTCTCGTTTAACAAATTCCATTTCATCTTGTTTGTGACATGAAAAAAATAATATGATTAAGATTAAATACTTCACTTTCTTCTCATACATCTAAAACTAATTTTAAAGTCACTCTCACTTAATGAGTCGGCATACCCTTTAAAAGTAAAATCATTAATTGAAATAGAGTTTTCACTCCAGTATCCTCTAACACCTGTTCGATGAACTTTGGATTTCAGTGGAAAATAACTTGAACTTAGGACAATATTTTCAGATGGGTTTTCAGGGTTTCGAAGATACTCAAATTCTCCTCCATCAGTCTCTGCAATCCCCATCCAAGTAAAATTAAGCACACGATCTTCTTTACAGTCGCTAGCCTTTACTTTTTTGCATAATTCTAATTTTTCAGTTTTATCTAACTCTTCACCCGTTTGTAATTGATATAACTTTGTACTCGAATTTCTTCGTGTCCAATAATAAAAAGGTGCCCTTAGAAGCTTTGTTTTAGGATTGTTTATTTCTTCTGGAAAAATCGTTAAGGCATCATAGACCTTGGCCTCAAGTAATCCCTTGCCAAATGTTTGGCAAAATCTCTCCATGTCTTTACGCGAGAGATTAACGGCAGTTTCAAAACGTGGACGTAATTCATATTTTTTTAAGATATCCACACGGTCAGTAAGCCCCGCCCACTCGATAACCTGCCAATTCTTAACACGAAACTTATCAATGAAAATATTCTTCGAAAAATTATCCCATTCTGTTTTTATTTTTCGACCAGAAATAAAAAATCGATAATTTCTTTGCGGAAGATAGACTTCTCGACACTGATCCTTGAAAAAATAGCTCGTTTTATGACCATCAATCAAAAATTCAGCCTGATAAATTTTTTCTGGAGCAGTACTTACTAAACTAAAGTCAGTATTTTGATACTTGATCTTTTTACCCTGATAGCGAAGAACTTTACTTGATTTCTCTAAAGAACATTGGAAAATATCAGGATGACATGCCAACTGATCACTTGGTATCCCTTTCGGTAAACACTCCTTAGCGAGGTTTTCTGGATTTCGCCATTGATCAGATAAGAATTTGGAGAAAGTTTCAATAAAATTTGCTTGATAAACAATATGATCCTGTTTTTTTATCAATCGACCGAGTAAACCCCTCTGATAGAAGTAACCGAGTGAAATACTTATTACTAAAAATATTACAAGAAAGACGCCTTTCTTCAATGTCCTACCTTTATCTCAATAGTTAAAGTTGGTAAAATTATATAAGGATGAACACATCCCAACAACATTTCTTTTCGAAGGGTTCCCATGGAATGGATAAATCAAGCAAATGATAAAACAACTTCAATGAATGAGATACTTTCATTCTATGATTTTTTTGAAATATTTAAGAAAAATCCAGTAGCACATACAAGGCCTTCTTTCGCTTACCTCAAGGATATGATGAATTACTTTGGTAAAGATGAAAGTGGTGACTTCAATCTTTTTAAAGAAGATGATCCTGAGGCACCGGCAGTGTATGGACAAAAAAGAATTCAAAGACAAATCCTGCAAAATCTTCGTAACTTTGAAGAAGAGGGATTCAACAACAAACTTCTTCTTCTAGTAGGGCCAAATGGTTCAGCAAAAAGTTCTCTCGTTAAAAAGCTAATGAAAGGTGCTGAGGAATATTCAAAAAGTGATGAAGGTGTTCTTTATACATTCTCATGGATTTTTCCAATTAACAATGTTGTAAAAGGGACGCTTGGATTAACTGGTAAAACAAGTACTGAGTCTCTAAATTCTTTTGCATTCTTAGATGATAAAGATATTGCTGCCATTTTAACTAGTGACCTAAAAGATCATCCTCTGCTTCTTATACCTCATGAACATAGACAAGGTATTCTCAAAGATTATCTAGCTGACAAACCTGAGAAGTTTGAAGCAATTGAAAAGTCTTACCTCTTTCGTGGGGACTTATCAAAAAGAAATAAAATGATCTATGATGCACTCTTAAAGAACTACAAAGGCAAACATGAAGAAGTTCTTAAGCACATAAGAGTTGAGCGTTTTGTTATATCGAAAAAGTATTCAACAGGGGCTGTTACTATTGAGCCTCAACTTCATGTTGATGCAAGAATGCAACAGATCACAATGGATAAGAGACTAGCCTCACTTCCACCTTCTCTTCAGTCACTTAATTTATTTTCACTTAGTGGAGAAGCAGTTATCGCTAACAGAGGTATTCTAGAATTTAGTGATCTTCTTAAAAGACCACTTGATACATTTAAATATCTTCTACAAACGATGGAAACAGGAAGTATTAATTTAGGTGGAGTTCTTACTCAACTTGATACATTTTTCATTGGAACATCTAATGAAGTACACTTCTCTGCTTTTAAGCAACATCCAGATTTTAATTCATTTAAAGGACGTTTTAATTTTATCAAAGTTCCTTATCTCTTAGATTACACGAAAGAAGAAAAAATATATCAAAAGCAAGTGAATGGTTTAAGATCAAGAGCTGTATTCGAGCCCCATGCTCTGCAAGCACTATCACAATTTGCAGTGATGACAAGAATTCGCTCATGTATGGGTAAACACTATAATGATTCAAAATTAACAGCTATCGTTACAGGACTTACACCATTAGAGAAGTGTTACTTATATAGTGAAGCTCATCAAATGCCAGATCGACTTGATACTGAATCCAAGCAAATATTAAAGCATGGTATCAATGCTATCATTAATGAATTTGAAAATGATAACCTCTACGAAGGTAAGTTTGGGATATCGCCAAGAGATCTTAAAAACATTATCTATAAATTATCTGACACTCATAAGAGCATTACTTTTATCGAAGTTATTGAATACCTAGGAAAGCTTATTCAGAAAAAGAATGAGTTTGACTTCTTAAATATGTCAACACATGGAGATTTTCATAATCCTAGTCGCTTTCTTGAATTAATTAAAAAAGATCAGATTACAAAGTTTGATAAGGAGCTTAGGAATTCTCTCGGACTTGTTGATGCAAGATCATATGAAGATTATATTAAGAAGTATGTGGATCATGTTCATGCCATTATCAACAAAGATAAAATAAAAAATCAAGTTACAGGTGAATATGAAGAAGGAAACTTAGGATTTGTTAAAGAATTCGAAAAGAGTATCCATTTAACAGAAGATGCGACTAAGTATCGCTCACACATTATTTCAAAGCTTGGTGCTTGGTATCTTGATAATCCAAGTGAGAAGCTTGCATATATGGAAGTTTTCCCTGAAATTGTCGATAAACTACAAGAATCATTTAGAAATGATCAAAAAGTAGAAATCAAGAAGCTCGTTGAAAATCTCATTCTTTTAGAGACTGAAATTAAAAGTGGTAAACAAAATAAACTCAGTAAAGATATACGTGAGTTATTTGAAACGACACTTAACAATCTTAAAGAACAATATGGATATACGAGAGATGCATCGATCGCACTACTCTACTTCCTTGCGAAAGAGAAAAAGTACTGATATTAATTCTCCATGGCCATCTTAAACCGAGTATTTACGAAGACAAAATACACCGTGACCTATTATGTCGAAGAGACACAGGCAGGAATGCGCCTTGATCAATTCTTACAAATCTATTTAGAGTCTTGGTCAAGACAGGACGTTAAGAAGAAGATCAAAGATGGTGATGTGGAAATCGTTAATCGTCCAGGTAGACCAAGACCTAGTACCGCTCTTCATTATCGTGAGAATATTGTTCTAAATGTTCACAAGACTACGCAAGAAGATGAGTTTTGGAATGGTGAAAAACTTGAGCTGCAAGAAGAGCCAGAAATAATCTTTGAAGATGAGGACCTCCTTGTTATTTCCAAGCCAGCCTTCATGAGTACACATCCTACGGGAAAACATCTTTTCTACTGCGCCACTGTCTACTATGAAGAAATTCACAAAAGAACAATCCACTCCATTCATCGACTCGACCGTGAAACTTCAGGTGTTTTACTACTAGCTAAAAATCCAAAGACATCTAATACTATGACTGAAGAATTCCTACAGGACAAAGTTAAAAAGTGCTACTTTTTCATGGCCAAGAAAAATGATGAGTATGATGGAAGTATTGAATTCGAATCAAATGAAAGACTCGGAGCGAAAGAAGGTGGACTTAAAAGAGTCTATATCAATCACTATCCGGAAAACTCAACTGAAGGAAAAAGAGCACATACAAAATTTAGAATCCTTCATGAAGAAGGTGATTATGTTTTAGGTCTAGCTTTTCCACAAACAGGCCGTCAGCATCAGATTCGAGTACACGCGCTAGTTAGAGGTTTACCTCTTGTCGGAGACAAGCTTTATCTAGGAAGCTTCAAAATGTTTCAACGCTTCAAAGATCAACTGGCCAGTCCAGAAGAATATGAAAAGATGGAGCTACCTCGACATGCACTTCACGCGATCTCTTTAAATGTTAACTATCAAGGTGAACGTAGAGTCTTTACATCACATATTCCTGAAGACTTTAAAGACTGGATTTCTAAGAAGTTAAAAAAGAATATTAATGAACTTGAAGAACAACTAGCAGAACAAATAAATCACTACTTCTCTTCAGAATTAGACAATTAAAACTAATCTAAGATATTTCTCAAGTGATTAAGAACTCCGTTTGGTCCCTTATTTTCATCACCCTTTAAAATAACTCCTGGCCTATATTCCATTTGATCAATTACTTCGGAAATATTAGAAACACCAACTGTATTTTCAAGATCTTTAAACATCGATTGGTCATTAAGGCTATCTCCAAAGAATATCCCTTCTTCTACTGAGATATCATTAAAGAAACGTCCGACAAGATGAGTAACAGCATTGAATTTAGAAATATCACCGTTCCAAAAGTTTAAATGAACATTAGAAGTCGAGTACGTAATCCCCTTTTCATCAAAATATTTTTTAAGTTTTTCAACAAGAGATACATCTTTTAAATCAAAGAGTTCAATTGCACGGTCAGTTTTTCGACCAATTGAATCTGCAGATAGACGTACCATAGGAAAGCGCTCTAGCATCTCTTCAGTAGTCTTTTCGAGCCACTTGATCTGATCATCACTTACAAGATATTCATCAATGATAAATCCATTACTGTCTTTATAACTTAGACTTCCTCCACCTTCAGAAATGACATACTGAATCTTCTCAAAGTGAGTCAAGAAAAAGTGTGCCCATGAAATACTTCTCCCCGTAACAATTATAAAAGGGAGCTTCTTATCAGAAGCCAATTCTAAAATATCAATGAACTTAGTCGAAAACTCTGTATGATCTGTTAGAGTTCCATCAAAATCTGAAAATATAATCTTTGGTCTTGTACTCATGCTTTTCTCATTAAAAAGGCTCCGATTTGGAGCCCTATTATTTATTGTAATATTGTTTTATTTAGGTTCTAAGTTTACGCTCACTTCGTGTCGCTTAATATAAGCGGAGCCTGTCCGCCCAAGCTCTGAATCAAAAGCTTCGGCTTCGCCTGCGCGTTTTTTTGATTCAGGCACAACGGTAAACAGCTCGTCAAAATGCTCATGCATTTTGGACGCGCTAATTCATAGGGAACGAAAGCCCTAGAACCATTGCTGTGTATGATTCTTTTAGTCCAAATTGAACTTCAGCATTACCATTTAAATGCTTATAACCTTCAACTGGTAATCGACCATTTACACCCATGTTTAAACTTACTGTCGATTCATAAGTTCTCTTATCTGAATTAAGATTTAATCCAAAAGGAAGAGAGACATATGGAAACGCTTCATTTCCATATACATTAAATCCTTTTGATACAGTTGGAGCAAGAGAAACGATCGTTCTAGTTTCTTCGAATTCTTCTGCTCTCGTAAGTTTTGTTCTCAATGAAATCTTTGGTTGTTGCATATAATCTGGATATAATTCATAGTCAGCACCAAAAAACACTCTCTGACTTCTATCACCACCAGCAATACCAATACCTGCATCCATTGTTAATTGTGGATTCATTTTTTGTGTATATCTAACCTGTAGACCCATTCCACCATCATCAGTTGTTGTTCCAGTGAATTCTGTTGAAATAAATTTCTTACCTGTCATCATTGGAAATGAAGAATTACCAACACCTAGAGCTAATGCACTAGAACCAATTAATGAAGCAGTGATTAAGATTAACTTTTTCATATTTTGCCATCCCTATCATTATGAAAGTTATTAATATAATATCAATATTGTAAGGTGATGACGCTCTGTTCGTCAAAATGTATAAGACCTACCAAACCACTCAAGCAAAGGAGGCCATATGAAAATCAATACATCATTCAAGTCACAGGCACTCCTTGAATCAAATCACTAAATAGTGCCTTTATTTTAAATACTTAGATAAAGGAAATTTTAAATGACTAAAATTAATTTTTTAGAATTTGCTCGTATTGAAGCAAGTTCTTACGATGTGAGCTGTTTCATGCTTGAAACAGATAAAATGCTTAACGAAATTGAAAATGAAATCAAAGAAGAATTTGAAGAATTGAATTCACAGGAGGTCCTAAATTCACGACATGAATTATTTAAAGTAGAAAACAGTCGACCTGAAGACTACAAAGAGCATCATGTAATTATAGATGATAAGAAATCAGTAATTGTTGGAATACGTTTTGAAAATTGTAATACTGATTTTCCATTTATTAACATTAAAAGTAACTGGCAAATTTCTAGTAAAGAAGAGTGTCACAAACTCTATGAGAGTTTTAGAAAGTTGTTTCACGTTTTTAAGCCAAAGTGCTTATGTTTTCACTCGAAGAACAGTATTGAGATAGATTATGTAGGAAATGCTTACATGTTTGCCAGGCTGAATGACATTCAAAAAATGGAAACAAGAATCAGAATTGAAGTAGTTACTGATGATTACTATGACTGGTATAAGAAAGAATATGAACTCTTTCACCAAAAAAGACCAGATTTAAGCAATAAGGTATCCATTGGAAAGAAGTCATTGCTCGATCTTTCTCAAAAGGACGGCTTACTTTACTACGCTAAGCTAGATGGTAAGAGTATTGGATTAATTGCAGGAGAGAAGACAGACTTTTATGGGATGTCAGCTATTTACTTTAATGAAATTATGATTTGTGATGAATATAAAGGTAAGGGATACGCTAAAGAGCTACAAAATCTATTACTTAATAAAGTTAAAAATGATTTTGAAATTGTTTTTGGTACTATTGATCAGCACAATCAACCTTCATTGAAAACAGCAATGGCCAATGGAAGAAAGGCTATACGATTTGAAAATTTTGTAAAAGTTTAAAAACAAAAAGATGAGAAGCAACCTCTGCTGCTTCTCTATTTTTTTATCTACCGAAGTATCTTCTATTTTGAGCAGAGTTATGATGGTGATGATAGTGACGAGGCATTTTCCCTAGTCCTAGGTCATTTTTGAAGTCCATGATTCCTTTTTCTTTTAAAATCATTCCTTCATTTGTCTCAACCATTTCATAAATAACTGCTGATAGATCAATTAACTTAAAATCATCAAAAATTAAAACAAGCTTTCCTTCTGTTTCATATCCAGCACAATCAGCACCAAGTCTTAATCTAGTCTCAAAACTCTTGTCTGATTCAACAACATAAAAACGATTA
>CAWUIU010000091.1:0-10247 GCA_963922285.1 uncultured Oligoflexia bacterium
AATTCTTGAATTATCATCATTAAAGCTACACTCAGATATATTAACATTCTTTGCTAAACAGCACTTTGTATAAGCAGGAAGACTTGTAGGAATATTATCACAGCCAACGTCTTGTAAGATTTCATCACACGAATATCTATCTGGATTATTCAACTTTGAGCCCGAATTACAAATGTTATCGTTTCTGTCGAGACTAGTACACTCAGAAAGATCACTCTTTACTGTATTAGCAAGAGAAGTTAAACCAAAAAGTAATAAACAAATACCAGTTATATATTTCATACTAAACTTTATCGATTAAAAATTCAAAAACTTTAATTTAATCTTATTTTCGATTCAAAATGATTCATTCAACTTGTGATAAGAACTCGTAAACCTAATAGCGAAGCATAAAATATACTTAAAAAGCCTAAAAATTTTGTAACCTCTTTGCGCCCCAAAGGTCAACTAGTACCTGCTCTAGAATTCTTCTTCATTATTTGTATTTTGTTGAACAATAAGTTCGGGAAAACTCATCAACTAAAAACTCAACAATATTCATTTCCTCTCTTAACAAGTCTAGTTCGTCTTTACTAACACTGACTTCAAACTCCTCAGTTCCAACATCTAATATATAAACCGCAGTTGCTTCAAGTATTAAAGTTAAAACCTGTTAAAGACGCTCTTTTTAGGAATGAACCCTTTGTACCATCCAATAGAGATTTTCGATAAAGAGAATAATCTGACAAATACTGCCTGTTTCAAGAAGTGATACCGAACTAGTTGATCCGACTAATACTATTGCCGGCACAAAGCCAGGCTTTCACTTAGTATAACCATCTATAAATTAATAAGGGTCTTCTAATAAAACATTGTAATATTTTATCTATTCTTTTAACTTACTCAAATATTTAAGCTTAACTCCATGAGAATAGCTTAAAAACTACAGAGCTTACTTTTATCTGCTCATAAACCATTGATTTTTTTCACTGATGACATCTATTAGCGACCGTGTTACTTGCAAAACTAAAGAAAGTAATACTAATTATTAAAATTTTTTAAAAAAATTTGAACATGTTGTCTCCTTTATTATGTTTTATCTTTTCGTATTAATTGAGAAACTTACTATGAGCAAGCTTCTTTTGACTGATCTATACCATATGCATATTAGGCATGATAAGGTAAGCAACAATAAAGAAACTGAAAATACTACCTATCCTACTAAACTTTGGACGATACTGACCCCAACAATTTCCCCAGTTTGGCACCATTGGCATTTTGCCACCTCTATAAGACGCTGAAATCACGTTACGAAATTTGGCATCCATCCTGCTTTTGAAATATTAAAGAAACCCAGACAGGAAGTTTGGCACTACTGACAACAGAGAACTCATAAGGACCTGTGAGCGAAGTTGAAGGAGAGAGTCATGAAAAACTTATTTTTGATTATTGCTTTAGGAATGATGGCGATGTCACTAACTTTAAGCGCTGAAGCGAGAACAGTTCTTGCGAGGATTGATCCGGAAGTTGCGACAAAGAAATCAGTTGCCATGGCATTAGAAACTTACAATGGTGACTTCTACGATGTTTCACAAATCAAGTGGGTTTGGAAAACTAAAGGTAATGCGCAAAAAATAATGAAGAAAGACTACTTAAAGTTGAAAGGTGGAGGAGAATTAGATGTTCATTCAATCAAATACTTTATCGTTGAAAAAAAGGTAAGACCATCGGCTTTAAAAATGCCAGTGGAAGATAACTAACACTAGAAAACAATTTCCCCAAATGTTTTACCCCTAGCTAGACTAGGGGTTTTTTACATATTATTTGAATACAATCTGGATGATACTTATCTTCAACTTCCGCATAATTTTTTAAAATTATTTTCTTACCAAAAGGAATGATGAGCTGATCAATTTCAAAACCACTCTCAAGAATTAAATTCTCGATATCTCTCTCATGACAAATCGTACGAATGGGCTGACCATTATAGTGAAGAACATTATCTTTAATTTCACTTGCAAAGTATTCATTATAGAGACCATGACTAATCATTGTTTCTAAAACAAGTAAACCACCAGGATTTAAAGAAGTTAAACAATTCTGTAAATAGATAGATAATTCTTTTGTTGATAAGAGACAGTGGAAGAGATGTGAATCTAAAATGATATCAAATCTCTCATCAAGAGAATTCAAAAGATCATGAGTAACAAAGTCGACTGATTTATCAGAACAACTATTCTTAGCATACTCAATCGCCACCTCACTTATATCAAAACATTTTTTTGTCATTTCTTTTGGAAGACTTTTTAGATGATGACCTTTACCACAACCAAACTCAGCAATTGAAGTAGGATGATTTGTGCGCTCAAGAGCTTTTACGAGTAATTTAAAAAGTGACTCACTTGTGTCAAATACAGACGTAGCATTATGGGCCATATTGAATCTAGCACTTCGATCATTTAGCATAATATTAGTTTAGCAAAGAAATGTTATAAACTTAATAAGGAAAAGTAGCATGTCTGCATTAATTAAGATTACACAGAACTCAAATGACATTAGAAAAGTACTTGAAAAGATCTCTTCAAAAAACTATCCAATCGACTTTATAACGGAGAAGAATAAAAGGATAAATTCTATTCTCAATACACTAGATGAAGATAATGGAGTCCTACATATAAAATTCCAAAACGATGAAACGACACAACTTTTAAAAGAAAATCGACTCTACACAATTGGTTGTGCAATCGACGGCACAACATATAATTTTGTGACGAAATGTATAGACACAGGACCATACTCACCTCGTTTTAGTGTCCCTTCTGAATTAACGATTATTGATAAACGAAATTATAAGAGATACTCAACAGACACACTAAACAACCCTTACCTAAACCTCTTGATAGACGAGGAAGAGCAAACCTTCATGCTAAGTGACCTCTCTCAAGGTGGCCTTTCTTTTATCATACCGATTGAACAACAAGAAAATTTTGAAAGAGATAAAACTGTCATTATAAAGAGAATTGGTTCAAAAACATTTAAGAATGAGGTCAGAGCAAAAGTTGTTCACTTATCGACTCTATCAGAAATAATAGAAACCCAAATGAAAGTTGGACTTCAATACGAAGAAGCACCTAAGCTTGATAACTAAGAATTCCACGAATTAGAGGCATTTAAATCTCTTCACAAAGAAACAAAACTAACTCTTAAAACTAATACAATCAAGTATTTGCATTGCCCTACACCATTTTCCTATCGGTGAAATCACTAAGTATTGATTATAATAGGGTTAATGAAAACATTAATTATAATAACACTATTTCTACTACAAGTTCTCTGCTATGCCGAGGATACAACAACAGAATGCCCGAAGGGAACGATACTTAATTCACAAACCAATCGCTGTACCTATACAGCCAGCTCAATGGAGCAGCGAGAGGATTTTACTAAATGTGACGGAATTGATGATGCGACTGAAAAATCGAATTGCCTTGAAAGCGCAGCAATTAAAAAAGCAAAAAAGACAGAAAGTGAATTCTATGACGATGTTACAGCAAGCGAATTAGATAAGAATAACTCTAAGGCAAAAGCTATAAGTGGAATAACTTCAGCCTTTAGTACACTTAGTATTTATCAAATGTTCTTTGCTAAAAATAATACAGGCTTTAAAGGCGCTTCTTTATCAAGTAAAATTTTTACGGGTACATCTGTAGCCGGTTTTATTAAGAACACTTTCTTTGAAAAAGATGTTAAAGAAAAAACTGGTAAAATGATGGATAAGTTTAAAGAAGAAGTTTCTGATGTGGAAGGAATGAAAGATGCTCAGGTAAGAGCATTTGACTTTCTTGAAGAAGAACAAAGTTTTTTAAGATCACACGCAAAAAAACAAAAGAATTTTTATAATATGATGGCCATGGGTTATATAGGGGCCATGGGTACGGCGGTCTATGAAATGGTGACTGCAAAAGGTGGAACTAGTTGCATGAAAAATGCAGGTGATTCGATAGCAGCGAAAGTTAGCTGTCCTCCAATTCTGATCCCTATCGCTGCTACTGCCTCAGCACTCTCTTATCGACTAGCTCAAGCTGCTGGTGACCAAGCTGATCAAGCGAAAGAGAATATTGAAAAGATTCAAGAAATTAGAGCTGGCTTTATGAAAAGTATCGAAAACTTCTGTCCAGACGTAAGAGAAGATATGAGTAATCCAACATGCTTTTGTTATGACTTAGATGGATCAAAAAATAATAATCGAACAAATAGTCAAACTTGTCAGAGTCATTGGAATCGTTACCAAAACCTATGGGTAGAGCCAAATGTTGCCAGTAACGTTTTTGACCCAACTGAAGTTACTGGATGCCAGTATCTTGATGGAAAGTTTGATTCAGCCTGTAATTGTCGTCGAGTTATTGATGCTACAGGGCAAAATGCATGTTTAAAAGTTATGGTACCTCCGCAAGCTGCCAACGCTCTAGCGGGCATTAATACTTCTCCTGCTCTTTCAGGTGTTAATCAAATATTATCTGGAAACCAGTCTCCGAGTGCGTTTTCAACAGTATCGGGTACAAATGCTGCGACAGCTGATCAAAAACGGGACCTCATACTTAAAAAGATTGATAAACAGCTGAAAAAAAATGGTATTAAGAATCCTAATCAAGTAGCTGATTACGTCAAAAGAGAAATGAAGAAAAGTGTGAAGAATAAAGCTCCTTACTCTTTCATGGCAAATAATGCTGCAAAAAAGCCAGGACGACTTCTACCTCCCACAGCTCAAAAACTGATCGACGATACAAAGGCCAAAGGAATCAAAGAACTAAATGTGGTCGCAAAAAAGTCTAAAGCAAGAGGACGATCTAAGTCGAAGAAGAAAAAGAATAATTGGTTTGATCTCGATAGTGATCTAGGACAAGGCCAAGAAGTTGTTAAATTTGACGGTACTGACACTGGTACGAAAAAGTATAAGTACAAGGATAATGACATCATAAAAGATCGTGGGGTCTCTATTTGGAAAGTACTTTCAAATAGATATAACAACTCAGGCTTAAGAAGACTTTTTGACGAATAAGAGTTAAAATATTCTCATGAGTATTCTAACTGGCCAGACCCAAGAACATTTAATTTTCATTGAAGAAATCAATCGCTACTTTCATAAGGAAGTTTATTCTGACTTTTTAGAGTTAAAAGAAGCTGCCGCAAATGAAGGAATCGAGCTCTACGTAACAAGCTCATTTCGCTCTTACGAAGATCAATTAAATATTTGGAATAAAAAGGCCAGGGGAGAAAAAACAATATTTGATTCTGACGGTATTCCCCTTGATTTTGAGAGCCTTACTGAAGAACAATTAATTGAATCGATAATGCGCTGGTCAGCTATTCCTGGAGCTTCAAGACATCATTGGGGAACTGACCTGGATATCGTTGATAAGGCAACATGGCCAGATGGTTATCACGTTAAACTAACTCCAGAAGAGTTCTCTGAAAATGGACCTTTTTATAAGTTAAAAAAATGGTTTGATGCTTTTGAAAGTGAATCAAAATTCTTTCGCCCATATGCTGAAGATCACGGAGGCGTTGCTCCAGAAATGTGGCACATTAGTCATCGTCAAATAGCAGGAGAGCTCTACCGACAGTATACAATTAATACATTCATCCAACATATCGAGGATAAAGTTGATGAAATCCTACTGGCCGATCTTATTCTTGCTAAGCCTGAGTACTACTTTGATAGTTACGTTACTAATATCAATCTCGGTTAGTCTAACAAGCTTTGCCAATCACCTGTCACACCTATGCACTTCATCCATTCATCAGTTGGTGAAAGTAGTTTTCTTTCTTTTAAATCAAAAAGACCTGCTTGCAAAATCATGTGTGAGCGAACCTTTTCATTCTCGCCCTTCATGGTTTGCTCAATATGACAAAGCTTACCGTTTACAAATTCCTTAAAACGAGTCTCAACAGTAATGGCTTCTCTGAGAATAATTTCTCGGCGATAAGAAATATTAATATTAGTTATCACTGGGCCCATAAGATCCTTTTGAATACGCTTCATTCCCCAGCCCATACTTTCGATCATATCCCATCTTGCTTGCTCATAGAGCGTGAGATAAGTAGCATTATTGACGTGTCCAAATGTATCGAGATGACTTTCTAAAACTAAGAACTCGTAAGTAAACGTTTTGATATCAAGACTCATATTCCTTCCTTTTAAAACGGTGCGTATCGTTTTGATTTAAGTATTATTTATAACTATTTATTAAGATATTGAAAAGTAAGCAACTCCTGAACTTCTTTATAATTTTTACTATTTTGGCAACTATATGGGGCACAAACGATAAGTATTTATAACCCATTTAATATCGTAAAAACGGATAGTTAGTACAAAAGCCCTTCTACCACACTATTTCGCTCAAGATTATAGTGAAAGTTGGCGATAATAATAATGATAAAGAATGTTTAAAGAGGCAAATATGACTTTTCAAATTCAGCTTAAGGCCATAGCAGTTTTATTATTCATTAGCTTTGAGATACAAGCTGAAAAGTCACAGAGACAAGACTGTGAAGATGCTATAAAAGCAAATAAAGTACTTATAAATTCAAGTAAACTTGATGCCCAAGAAATTTCGAGTATTAATACTCGGATAGATGAGTTTTTTGCAAATAAATGGGCTTCAAATAATACTTGTGCTTTTCTTAGAGCGGATACTTCCAAACTTGTTAAAAAAGCTGAATCTCTGTCCCAAGAGTCTATAAAGCAGAAACCTGTTGTAATAGAAGAAGGTGGAAATGGTGGTAGCGTAAACAAAGTTGTCAATTCTGATTTAGAAGCATGTAAAAAATTAATCGAAAAAAAGAAAACTGAATTAAGTCAAATAAATGGTGACCCTGAAATAGACTACTGGAAGAGTCGTCTTGCTGGAGATGCTCACAGTGATAAATACAAGTGTCAAAGTGACTTAAGGACTGTAACAGCGGCAATTAGCTCTTACAATTTTAATAATCCTAATAATTCTGAGCAAACAGCCGTGCAAGTTCATGCTCAGACTGAAATGGAGGCTGAAGTTATTGAAGCTGATACAAATCAAGATGACATAGGAGTTGAGGTTATTGTTGAAGGAGGAGAAGGACAAAATACACAAAATGACAATAGCGGTGTAATTGAAATTCCTGTTGAATTCGCAGACAGACACACTGAACTTACGGAAAAAGCAAATAAGTTCTGTCTTCATGAAGAAAGCGAATGTCTTGAAAGAAAATCAAAGGCACAAGAAGATCTCAAAAATCTTAATTCTCAAATTAATGCTCATAATGACAAAGTAGCATCAGATGCTCAAGCAGCTGAAAGACAAGCTGAAGCGGACAGAATCGCAGCACAAAAAGCCGAAGAAGACAGAATAACAGCACTACAAAGAGCGCAGGATTTAGAAGTTAGAAACACAGAAGACTCAATAATTGAATGCCAAGGAAAAATTGGAGAATTAGTCGATAACTTTAAGGATTTAGCAGAGCAATTTAAAACTGAGAATGATGCAACAAACGAAAAACTATCCATAAAATATATGACTGATGCATCAGCGACATCTCAAGGAGCTGCTGACATAGATATTAGTTCTTGCAACCAAGAACATGGCACTCTAAAGGGCGAGTATGATAGACTCATTGCTCTGTTGAATTCAAATCGTCAGCAAAACCACGCAAATCTGACGAATACTGAGAAAATGAGCTATGATAAAGTTAAGAATTCTGCACATCTTTGTAAATACCTTGAAACAAACCAACTTATAAATGTTGGTGAGTGTAAGGAGACAGCATCAGATCCATTTGTGGTTAACTTTCAACCTAAGAACTCAAAAATGGCTTCGTCATTTAAATTAGCAATTACTCCACAAGCGGCCAACCAAGCAACAACAAAAATAACGATGTCACATCTAGCCCCGACAGAAATTCCAGCAGAAAAGACAGGTCTAAACTTCCGTGAGACACAAGCAAAATCACAAGTAATAGCAGACTTTACGCTAAACCAAGAAAACATCAATATAATATTAAACAACATTGCTGGTCATAAAATTGCGACTCAATTTAAGAGATCTTTCGACGCTTTAGATGATGTTGAAGATCCACACTACCGTGGAGGAACAAGTACTTTTAACAGTTGTCAAAGAGCTGTTCAAGCAGCTGGAGATGCAAAGTGGGATGATATTTATATTGATCAAGAGCTTAGAAAGAGAGCTTGGCAACTAAAATCAGAAGCTGTAATTTTTGAATATATCGATAACATGGTAAAAGTTGACGAAGAAAAAAATGCATTCGGATATGGGAACCTTATAAGAAACCAAGGTACTGCATCTGAGGGTGGAATTATTTCGAAGAGTTTTCAAAAAGGTATAAGTGAAGCGGGTACTTGTGAAGCATTGGCCAATGTTATCAAAGATAATGTTGATGAAGACCGCCACAAAGAATCTGACTATATTTCTGGTGGAGAAGATAAATCATTTGATGGAAGAATTGAATGTTCAGTACGGAGCTTAGAAGTCATGGACTTTGATGAATGTAAGCTTATGATCAATGCTCACAATGCACAGGCCATCGCTAAAAAAGGCCTTGAAGTTACACAAGTTGTCCGAACACAAGAACAAAGCTTTGAAGCACAACAGAAGGCTCAACAAGCTAGCCAAGCGCAAATGTATGGTAACGTTGAAACAGATGAAGATGGTAGTCCTAAGAGTGCCCAACTTATCGCCTATGAACTACAGCGAGATGGAATTAATAAACAAAAGAACTTAGCTAATGAAAGAGTCACTTTTCACACAGCAACAGCCGCTACATTAACAAGCCTTGCTGCTAATATGCCAGAGCTTGATGATATTGTTAAACTTTGTGAAGTAAATGGACAAAAGGCAAATTCCAAAGGTCTATTTGATGACGAGGGTGGGGTCAGAAAAGAGCTGTCAAAATCTTTTGATAAGTTTATTTCAGTAACTGGATCAGAAATAAAACCTGAGAGTTATGATGTACTTGAAAGTTGTAAAAGTCTCGCATTTAATCGAGTTAACAACTTCATTCCAAACAAAGAACAAACACCAAACACATATGCCATTGCAGCTGAACAAGGTGTCGATGCAGCCAAGGCTCTTGTAGAGGCGAAAGCATTTCAAAAACAAGCATCTCTTATTGATGAAATGATTAAAAGAGTTCAAGGGGTTGATACAGATGCTATTGCCGAAGGTGTACTGACAAACAATCAACTTGTGAAATTTTGTGAAGCAAATCCAAGTGATTCACAGTGTGTTGGTCTTGGCAGCGGAGCGGCATCAAATGTTTTCAATACTGGAAATGTTAGCTTCACAGGTGATGGCTTTGGTGCAAACACAACAGAAGACTTTTCTGAAACAGAGGCCGATGGAAATAACGTTATAGAAGTTGACGATACTGACACAATTTCTTCAAGTGACATCCCTACAGCAACTAAGAAAACGAAAACAAATAAACGTGGATCTGACGGAGCGATTGTAGCAGCGGCCAAGAAAACAAAGGGTGGAGCAGCCGGTGGAGGCAGTGGTGGCGGAGGTGGAGTTAATCCATCAGCAGCTGGAACCCAAGCCGGTGGCCCAGGAGCAGAAACTCAAGAAAGTAGTGGACTTACTGCAGGTGCAGATAGGTACAACGCTAAATACAAAGGTGGTAGTGGTGGAAACTTCGCTGCAAGAGGCGGAAGTGGGCTGCGTCAAAGAGGGAGTGTAAAAAATCCATTTAAGAAACTATTCAATAAAGGAAAGGGCAATCAGGTACTAAAGTTCAGAAGTCCTGCATCAATTGGCTCAAAGTCTGGAAATCTCTTCACAAGAATCTCTAATCGTTATGATGCTGTTGACTCTAAGAACAGACTTCATAAATACCAACTTCAGCCTAAAAAGTAGTAGTTACAAAGCAAACTTACACCACCTTACCGGGGCTCTTGTGACCCCGGCACCATTTATATCTAAAGCCAACAACGTACTTACAACCACTTAGATAACTAAAAGTTGGCATGCCTCATGTATTAGTTACAACATAAGCTTTTTCCAGGGGAGAGGAAAATGAAAGTAGTGAGAAAAATGAAAAATAACCTAACAGCAATGACAATCTTAAGAATGGAACTAGGCTTAGTTTTTCTTATGACATTTTGGATCTTAGCTGCATGCGGTAAGTAGGTAATAATTTTACGGACAAAAATTATAATGCACTTCTAAATCCACAAATATTTATGCATATTCATTAGCACGGATGCAAGGGGAAAA
>CAWUIU010000092.1:0-9982 GCA_963922285.1 uncultured Oligoflexia bacterium
TTTCCAACACAGAGACCACCACCAGACACTTGTAGCCTAGACTCAGGTGCTGTTGACCCTATCCCTACATTACCACCGTCATCTATAATCATTCTTGTCGAACCAGTACTTGAGCCAGATGGAGTTGTTGCAAATCTAATCTCCGATGGTCTTGAACCTGATGTCCAGGTTCCTGTCGCGTAAAATCCCATGGTTGTAGCATTGTCATCTGACCAAGATGATCCATCATGACCGTAGGCCCTAATGATTCCAAGCTCATCACCACTATCTACTCCCGCGGGAGTTGATGCAGTTCCACGAGATTTATAAAAACGTATATTTGGCTGTACACTTGTAGAATTTCCATATGCATACATACGAAGATCAGCATCACCCTGATCTCCAGAATTAGTGATAATCGAATTTGCAGATGTACTTTGTACATGTAACTTGGAATTAGGTGTAGACGTGCCGATTCCCACATTTCCATTATTAAGGATTGTAAAAATATCACCACGAGGATTAACCCCAGCATTACTACTAATTTTAAAAAAATCTAAAGTTCCATTATCTCCATTAACAGCAAAACGTGCCTGTGGCTGGTTCCCACCAGTGAAGCCAAACCCAAACCAGTTCGTGTTTCCACCAAGTCTAAAACTAAAATTATTATTTGATCGAAATAGCGCTGAGTTACAACACCCACCAGAAGGTCTTATAACAAGACTAGGTGATCCTGAAGAGCCAAAAGCTAATTGTGGGCTTTGAGATGCACCTACTGATTGTAACTCAAGACCAAGATTTGAAGAGTTTTCAAAACGAAAAACACTATCTGTATCATTTGCTGTTTGCGTATGTAAAAGAAATGAAGGGCTCGCGGTACCTAGACCAAAATTACCATTATTATCAATCACTGCTTGTGTGGAACCACCGATTTGAAAACGAATCTCACCAGATAAATTATCATCACTATCAGCGGCTATTGTAGAATTTGTTGTCGAAGATGTTGTATCAGGGTTTCCACCGACGTTATCAGTACCTATAACCCAATCGCTACCATCCCATTTTAAAACACTATTAACAGCAACGCCTGTTGTATCGACATCTCCAAGATCTGAAAGACTTGAACCTGCCGTTACATCTGACCACGATACAATGACATCACCAGTTTGCGCGTTGACTGTTTTAACACCACTTGAGTTATTTATTTTCTGCCAATTAGTTCCGTTATGAATTATCCAGTCACCAATCGTAAAAGTTAAACTACCTGATCCTAAATCTTGCGTCCCACTTGTATCAACTATATAGTATTCATTATTGGCCACATCACTATCATCAAGAGTTGGCGTATTACTATTAGCGTTCCAAGCACCACGGTAAGTTAGGCTTGATAGATCAGTACCTTGCCAAGCAGTGCCATTGTATTGCAAGAATTGACCAGTTGTCGCCGTAATGCCGAGCTTAGAACTTGTGACAGACCCATCTAGTAAGTTGAATTGAACTGGAACGATTGCTGAACCACGTGCTGTTTTTATAAATAAACTAAGAGCTGTATTTAGCGCTAAATTGATTGCGGAGTTAGATGAAAGGATTAGTTTATTCGTTGTAGCTGTAACAACAGAAAGAGTATTATTCCCTACTTTTATTTCTTGTAAATTAGAGAAGCCACTTCCATCGACGATGATTTGGTCTCCCTCCAACTTGACTGCAGTTACCTTGGGAGCAGCCTCATCATGTGATTCAGAGTCTTTTGAAATCTCTTCTTTTACATCAATAGAAATCTTCGATTTACACGAAGTATTAAAAAAGCCTAGAGTGATAAATGTGAAAACCAATAAACTTTTGTACATCAAACGATCCTCGATACTTCATTTATTATATGCTTTATCAAGTTTTCATTTAAGAAAGACTTGTAACCTACTGATATTACTAAGTTTAATATTTAAAGAGAATAATCATAATTTCTATAAATGCCCATAAATTATGGAATATTAAAAATTAACATTCAAAAACACCTCCTATAGACAGGTTATTTCGAGTAAGCTGGTGGAAAAAATTGATAAGAGAAAAAATTAGTACTATTTACTTGTAAACAAGCAACACTGAAGACTTGGATGTTACTTTAATGTCTGTAAAACTCTCTTATCGTAGCGACGATCAATACGTCCTCTAACTCCTCGACTTTAATCTCTATCGGAAATAATGGACACGTATACAAATGTATTAAGTAATAGAATTATGAATATATATTTTATAAAGTAATTATATAGTCCGAGAAATACCATGGATTACTCACAAGTCTTGACATCTGTCCCTGCGCTCCCATATTGATAATATATTCTATTATATAAGGAAAATTAAATGTTACTTCCGTTGTTTTTAGCATTCACCCTCCTACCTGCCCTAGAAGTATATTTTTTGTTTCAAATAGGTTCATCTCTAGGGGCCCTCAACACATTCTTTTTTATTATTTTTACAGGGGCTCTCGGAGCTTATCTTGCTAAGATGGAAGGCAGGCTGATTCTCGCCAAAATTCAAGGCGAGCTCAATCAAGGCAAAATCCCATCCTCTGCCATTATTCAGGGACTGCTGATATTTGCAGGAGGACTTCTTTTGTTAACACCTGGCTTCATAACTGACTTTTTAGGCTTCTCTTTTGTTATTCCTGGCACGCGTCATATTTATGTTTCAATGGCACAGGGTGTTTTTGAAAAAGTAATCAAGTCTGGCAATGTCCAATTCTACGGATCTTTTAATGGTACGAATATGGGTGGTTTTCATAGAGAACGTCATGATCAACAAGGACCGCGCAAGGTAGGTCCAGACACTTTCGAAGCAGAATTTGAAAGAAAGTAATTCTATAAGTAAGATTAAGCCATGAGTGATGACACCAAAGTAAATTTAAAATCAATTGAAGCCGCAAGAGATGCCGTAGCAAAGAAAATCATAAGAACACCTCTTACTTACTCGACAATGTTGAGCGAGTTAGTTGAATGTGAAGTCCACTTAAAATTGGAAAACCTACAACTAACTGGTGCGTATAAAGTTCGCGGGGCACTTAATAAAATCTCAAAGTTAACAGAAAGTGAAAGAGCAGCAGGAATCATTGCCTCGTCAGCAGGTAATCACGCTCAAGGTGTCGCTCTCGCTGCTAAGAAAAATGGGATTAAGGCGACAATTGTTATGCCTGAAACAACTCCTCTATCTAAAGTTTTGGGAACTAAGAGATTTGGAGCAGATGTTGTTTTTCATGGAAAGTTTTATGATGAAGCTTATCAATATGCAAAGACTTTACAACAAGAAAGAGGCCTCACGTTTATCCATCCGTTTAACGACCCAGATATCATCTCTGGTCAAGGAACAATAGGATTAGAGATCTATGAGGATATGAAAGACCTTGATATGGTTGTGATCCCTATTGGAGGTGGAGGTCTAATCTCTGGCGTCTCAACGGCGCTAAAAGAACTCAATCCAAAAATCAAGATTATCGGTGTTGAAGCCACAAATATGGCTGCAATGAATGAGTCCATCAAAGCAGATAAACTCGTTAAAATTGCAAAGAAAAAAACAATTGCTGATGGTATTGCTGTTACAGAAGTAAAAGACCTAACATTCAATATCGTAAAAAAGAATGTGGACGAAATAGTTACTGTCAGTGAAACAGAGATGGCCCATTCTGTTATGCAGCTTTTAGAAGTTGAAAAAATTCTAGTAGAACCATCTGGAGCAGCAAGTTTTGCGGCTATATACTATGATAAAATTAAGAATATAAAAGGTAAGAAAATTGGACTCGTTATTTCTGGCGGGAATATCGATCTAAACTTTCTCGATAAAATCATTGAACGGGGGCTCATCGCTGATGGCCGTCTCCTAAACTTCAAAGTTATTGTACCTGATAATCCAGGCATGATTTCTGAAGTTTCTTCAATTATTGGTAATGCGGGGGCAAATATATTAGATATTTTCCATGATCGCTTTAACCAATATTCTAACTTTGAACAAACGCAGGTCAAATTTACAATTGAGACCAAAGGCCATGAACACGTCAAAGAAATTCTATCTAAAATTGAACAATCTGGCTTTACAGTTGTGAAGGGAAATTAATTGAGTTTTATAAATAAAATTATACAAGAAGGGAGCATCATTCCTTCACTCTTAAATGAAGAAGCAATTTCTCCGGAGCAGAAAGAACTTGAAAACTTTACTGTTAAGATTCATTCCCTAGGTGATATTGAAATTATTCCACATCATGAATCAAGTTGTAACCTCATCTATTCAAGTGGAATCCATGGAAATGAGACTGCGCCGATTGAAATTTGTGCACAAATTCTTAATGATATTTTAATGCAAAAAATAATACCAAAGAATAGAACTCTCTTTCTCTTTGGTAACTTTAAAGGAATGAAAGAACATAAAAGGTTCCTTGATTTTAATTTAAATCGTCTTTTCAATGATGCATATAAAAATTATGACGGAACTTATGAAGCACTTCGCGCCAAAGAGCTGCAAGAGTCTGTTAATCGTTTTGCTAGTGTGCCATATAAAAAGTTAATACATCTTGATCTCCATACAGCAATTCGTAGTTCGTTTTTAAAAACTTTTGCAATATCACCAATTGAAAACGATCGAAAGAATTCAGACATGGACAGCATTCTAAGTGCAATGGGTCTTGAAGCTATCGTTTACACAAATCAAGCGTCAACAACATTTTCAGATTTTGGTGCTCGATTAAAGAACTCAATCGCTTTTACAGTAGAACTTGGAAAAGTTAATCCATTTGGTGAAAACGATATGACGAATTTTAAAGACGCTAAGAATACTCTTATTAATCTTATTCTCGATAAAAAGCTTGAGAAGGTTAGTAAATTAAGAAAATTTGAAGTCTACAAAGAAGTTATCAGAGAACATGAAAATCTAAAGTTTTACCTAGACGAAGGCCTTACAAATTTTACATGCGTTGCAAAAGATCAAAATATTTATTATCAAAATGGAGAAGACTTCTCTTTTCCGGAGAAACTCTTTGTGGTTTTTGCACATCCTACAGTGAAGCTAGGACAGCGTGCAGGATTTTTATTAAAGGAAGTTTAAATGAGTAAATACCTGATTGTTACGGCCAGTACTGGAAAAAATCTTGAGATGGCCCATAAAATTGCTTCAATTACAGAGACACATGATCACGATTTCAGTGTCATTGATCTTGAGACCTATAAACTACCTCTTTACTCTCCAAGAGAAGAAGAGAATGGAATTCCTAAAGAGGCAAAAGAGTTAGCTGATAAGTTCATTGCTGCTGATGGATTTATTTTTCTTGCACCTGAATACAATGGTTCAACTCCTCCACTCTTTAATAACTCTATTGCATGGATATCACGTTCTGGTGATGACTGGCGAGAAGCCTTTAACGGTAAACCTACTATTGTTGGTACTCATTCTGGCGGAGGCGGCCATCAAGTCCTTATGCACATGCAAGAGCAACTGACTTTCCTTGGCTGTAATGTTGTAGGTCGAAAACTCTTAACTTCATATAGTAAAGAATTAAAAGAAGAAAGTGTTGAAGCAGTTCTAACTCAACTATTCAAAATAACATAGTCTCTTCTCATGACTTTTAAAGTCCTTAATTCCATTGAAAATGTTAGTGTAGAACAATTCAACATCACTCATCCCTTAGCAAGTTTTCAATTTCTAAAACTACTCGAGGACTCCAAGTCTGTTGATAGTCAATGTGGTTGGTCACCTATTGTTTTTACACAGGACGACTCACTTTCATGTGCGTACATCAAAATGCATAGTTATGGTGAATATATTTTTGATTGGGCATGGGCGGATCTTTACAAGAGAGTTGGAGTTAATTACTACCCAAAACTTCTACATGCGATACCTTTTACACCTGTAAATAGTCCAAAGGTATTTTCACCAACTAAAGAGTTTTTAGAAAATATAAGAGAATTCTACTTACAAGATAACTCACTTTCATCGCATCATTATCTCTTTACGACTAAAGAACTAGGCGAACATCTCTCTGCCCTTGGTTATTTTAAAAAGGAAACACTACAGTTCCATTTTGAAAACCAATTTTCATCATTTGAAGACTTTTTATCTTCCCTGAAGGCAAGAAAAAGAAAAAAAGTCAAAAAAGAAAGACGAAAAGTACAAGATCTCGATGTCTCGATTGAAAGAGTTGAACTAAAAGATTTAACACAAGATCAATGCCTAGAAGTCTACGAGCTTTATCTTACAACAATTGATAAGAAATACTCCCACCCATACCTAAATCAAGACTTTTTCAAGGGACTAAATAAGCTAACAAATGGCTTTGTCTTCTTCGCAAAAAATATTGATGGTCATAATATCGCCATGTCACTCTTTTTCTACTCTGAAAATGTTCTCTACGGTAGATATTGGGGCACAAAGGAAAAGAATGACCTTCTCCATTTTGAGATGTGCTACTACCTGGGGATAGAATTTTGTATAAAAAACAATATCCCACTATTTGAAGCCGGTGCCCAAGGAGAGCAAAAACTACTTAGAGGATTTAAACCGGTCATTATTGAGAGCTGGCACCACATAAGACAACCAGAACTTCGAAAAATTATCGAAGATCATACAAGAATTGAAAATATTAACATCAAACGACAAATAGAAAATCTCTCTCTGTACCTTCCCTACAAAGCTTACGAAACTCACTAAGCACCAACCACATTACTTACTTGCTCCTCTGATGGAATAAACGTTGTCGGTATCAATAGTGATAGATGATGACGACCTCCAAGTTTTTCAATAAATGCACTTCCTTCTAATAGTTCAACTTCCCTTTTCAGTAATAAGAAATCTGGATGAGTTTCACTACCCCTCTCTTCAAAGACCACTTTCTCAGTCTTAAATTTTTTTGATATTTTTTCCTTCATTGTAATATATATGTAGTCTTTCTTTTCATTTTCAATTTTTCCAATACTAAGAATAAAGTTATTTTCCATACTTAGCAAAAAAGTTATCTTTATCATTTGAGAGAGAATCGTTTTGAAACTTTCTTCATCTATATAAATTAGTTCTTCAAGTTTTTTATTCCTTTCAAAATGAACATTATAATCGATATGCTCTGACACTGTTAACTCATCAGACAGAATATTACTAATCAGACGAGAGTAATTTATTTTAGATTTTTGAAATATTGTCTGAGAATTTTTTGTTGAAGGATAAAGATGTTCAACTTTTGCCACGACTTCCTTAATTGTCTCAGTTTCATTTTCGGCCATGTGAATAAGAGTAGTTTCTTTTTCATCGAGATGAGAACTCTCCCCAATGTCATGTAAAACTGTATTTACGATGTTAATATGCCCCTTGAAGAATTGACTTAGGTCTTTTAACAATTTATCTTGCTCGTCTCTAACCTTCTCTACATGATTCCTCTGATTCATAACCTTTGTTTCAAATCGCTCAACTTTATTTCGCATGGCAATTAGAGCACCAGCAAGATCTTGCATCTCCCCCTCAAATTCAGCGATATTAACTCTACTTTTTCGATGATTAGAAATATTTCTTACTAGATTAGTCATCTTACAAAGAGGAGTAATAAGAGAGCTTTTTACCTTCATGATAAAGCCTAAAAGTATCAAACAAAAAAGTCCAAGCGTTACAACAACAGACATAAAAATATTCTCATGACCTTCAAGTAGATTCGTTTTTGCGCTTTGAATGATAGCGTCGAACTCTTTTTGATACGAGTTTAAAACAAAGTTTAAATTAGTCTTTGCCAAAGAAATTGATGCTGAATAAAGACTTAGAACAAATTTAGCTTCTTGCATTTTTTGAAGCTCCGATTTTAAAACTTTAAACGATTTTTCAAATGTGTGAAAGTCAGTTGTATAAAGATCTAAACTAAGAAGAATAATGTCACGGTTCACGTCATAACGATTTCCAATTGTCTTCATAGTATTATATTGATTATTTGATCGAATAATTTCCTCTTCAATATAAGAAATAACCTCTTGTGATCTTCGTTCAAATTGATCACTCGTTATTTCCTCTCTCTGATATTGCTTCTTAATTTCTTCTAATCGATCCAAATCATAGAGGATTCCCCTTTGAATATCAGAGACAACAAAGATACTTTTATTTAGCTGCATTTCACGATCGTTGAAAACTGTAATATTTTGAATGGAATCAGCAACTTGCTTTTGCGTAACAAAAAGAAAGCTTAAAAAAAGACAAAGAAAAACTCCTGCCCATAAAAGTATCGTTCGATTCAACCCCCTATTAAACATAGCTCCTCCCATAAGTATTTACATTAGTAACCTTAAAAGAGAAGTGACAATGATTCATGAACAAGTCTTAATTTTTGTAAAAAAATGAGTAGTTTCAGTGACTTTAAAGGCTTAATTAAGACGTCTTCACTTTTGAGATTCGAATATTATGTTCGTGGACTACCAATAATTCCAAGCACCACAATATTATACTCACGTCCGACAAAAGTACGACAATGATAAGGAACTAAATACTCACCTTTTGGAACCACTCTTTGTGCCTCGTGTGTAAAGAATTTATAATTTGGATTATAAGTATATAGAGCATCAAGAAGTAGTGAAAAACGCGATAAGTCCTTCCAGCCAATATGAGTTGAATGCTTATGAGAAGATCGGTTCGTAAACTTCTTTAATGACTCATTCAGATACATGTAGTTGTAGTCACAAATGAACAGCCCATTTGGATTATTCATGAATTTTTCACTCTTTAGGATGTCTTCAAGATTTCCTACTTCAACGACATCTTTAATTTCTTGCTCCTCGCTAAGACTCACAAAATTCTGAGTTCTAACTACATCCACTTGGTTAAACTCTTCTTCAGTTGCAAAGAACTTCGTATCATACAATTCATCCGTAATTAATTTCGGCGAATATAAGTAATCAAAATCTACATCTAAGGTCTTCGCTATCTTATACATCATATCTAACGAAGGGATAGCCTCGAGGGCTTCTATTCTTTGGTAATTTCTCTTTGAGACGTTGATGGCCTTAGCGAAATCTGTCTGCGTAAAACCTCTAATATGCCTCATATACCTTATTTTGATTATGCATCTGCGTACATATGAATAAACATGAACGCTATCATAAGAATTAGTCACAATTTTCCCCAAATTAGTGTTTCATAAAAATATAGCAAAATCTTAGTGTTTTAGCCAATTTAGCCATAGATAATAGTAATTCTATTGAGTTACTTGACTTCAATGGTCATTTTTGGCGTTGTGAAAATTTGAAAAATGTCTAATATTGCTTCTGTGACGAAAGGATTTATTCCCTTCAATACGGTGCGAGGAAAAGAGGTTTATGGTTATCCATAAGCCTTTTTTTTTGTTTGCGCGTAGATTTAAGCAAAAACTGTCCGCACACAGCTAGTCGTTAAAAGCGTCTTCGATGAGTTTTTTTGATGCCTGCCTGACGGTAAGCTCTGACATTAAAATGTCTACGTTTTAATGCAGGTATCGTCTAGTTTCCAATGCCTTTCTTTTATCCTATATTATTTAAGATTTAATACGATAAAAAAAAGGTGAACCATGAGCATTGATTTTAAACAAGCTATTCAAGCAGGTATTCCAGAAATTCTTCCACAAAAAAAAGAACTCGACCCAAGCGTCAGTCATGCACCTAAAAGAAAAGACATTTTAAATAATGATGAAAAGAAGCTAGCATTAAAAAATGCGCTTCGGTATTTTCAGCCGAAACATCATGCTGAACTTCTTCCAGAGTTCAAAGAGGAATTAGAAACCTATGGTCGAATTTATATGTACCGTTTTCGTCCTGATTATAAAATCCATGCACGATCGATCAATGACTATCCTCACAAATCAGTTCAAGCAGCAGCAATTATGCTCATGCTTTCAAATAATTTGGACTATGCCATTGCTCAACATCCCCATGAGCTTATCACATATGGTGGTAATGGTGGTGTCTTCAGTAATTGGGCCCAGTACCTTCTAACAATGAAATACCTATCAGAAATGACAGATGAACAA
>CAWUIU010000093.1:0-9837 GCA_963922285.1 uncultured Oligoflexia bacterium
ACAAAAGGATACTTTTCAATGCACGAATAATTGACATCTTGCAAGCTAATCAGTAATTTCCCTAAGCATTTCAATTACTAAAGGAATTACCATGCTCTCAAGAAAGAATACTCCATTTCTCATCGACCTCCCAAACGAATGGGTCGATAAAGTTGAAGAACTCCTTCATGAGACTTACCAAGCAAAGCTTAGCGAGCTTGCAAAAACTTTTAAAGTATTTGGAAAATTGTACAAAGATGAAGTTCTTATTATGGCCAGTTTACTCGAAGCAAATACTGAGTCATCACTACCGACGACATATTTTGTTTCTATGGATCTAGCTGATGGCCAAGATCATACAAAACTTCTCGATACTCTTGTGGATTCAATTGGTGCCTTCTTCGATATTTACTTTGCAACTGAAAATTGGATGGATCATCAGGATATGTGGAAAGAAGAAAAATTCAAAGACCTTGATGTCTTCGTGAAGATCAATCGTGAAAATGTTGAGCTAACGATTAAGGCTGATCAACTTCTAAATCAATAGCTGCGTCATTGTTTGCCCAAAGCCAAACTATTGGCAATCTCCGACATCAAAACATATATGTTTTGATACGGGCAAAAAAAAAGGCTCACCTAAGCGAGCCTTTAAACATATCTATTTATTGTAATCTAAATTTACTTAGCAAGATCTTTAAGTTGATTAACATACTCAAGGCTCTCCCATGGGAAGTAACCTTCAAGCTCTCTTCCAAAGTGCCCGTACGCAGCAGTTGGTGAATAAATTGGTCTTAGGAGATCTAGTCTATCAATAATCGCCTTTGGCTTCATATCAAAAATTTCTCTAACGACAGCTTCAATTTTTGAAACTTCTACTTTTTCTGTACCATAAGTATCAATTAGTAATGACATTGGCTCAGAAACACCAATTGCATAAGCAACCTGAACAAGAGCTCTATCAGCTAGGCCAGCAGCAACAACTGTTTTAGCAATCTGTCTTGCACCATAAGCAGCTGAGCGGTCAACCTTTGAAGGATCCTTTCCTGAGAAAGCTCCACCACCGTGAGCACCGTGTCCTCCATATGTATCGACAATAATCTTACGACCAGTAAGACCACAGTCACCCATTGGTCCACCAATAACAAATTTTCCAGTTGGATTTAAATAATACTTTGTTTTGTTATCAATAAGGTCAGTTGGAACTGTCTTATTAATGACTTCTTCTCTAAGAGCTTCTTGAACTTGCTCGAGAGTCATTTTATCAGAATGCTGTGTCGAGATAACAATTGAGTCAATTCTCTTAAGCTTTCCATTCTCATACTCTGCTGAAACTTGTGTCTTACCGTCTGCTCTAAACTCTGGCAGAACTCCTGTTTTTCTAACTTCAGAAAGCCTGTGAGCAAGCTTGTGAGATAAGTCGATTGTAATAGGCATATAAGAGTCAGTTTCATTACTTGCGTAACCAAACATGATACCTTGATCCCCTGCACCCATTTCAGTGAATGTCCCTTCACCTTCATTTACACCTTGAGCGATATCAGGAGACTGCTTATCAAGAGCCACCATAACCCCACAAGTGTTACAATCAAAACCTTTGTCAGAATGATTGTATCCAATATCATTAATTTTATTTCTTACAATTTCTTGAAAATCAACTTGAGCGTTAGATGTAATCTCACCAGCAAGAACAACTAATCCTGTTGTAATCATAGTCTCACATGCAACACGAGACTTAGGGTCTTGAGCTAACATAGCATCAAGTACAGCATCAGAAATCTGATCTGCCATTTTATCTGGATGACCCTCTGTTACTGATTCTGAAGTAAAAGTGTAGTCCTTCAACATATATTCTCCAATTTAAACAAATATTACACTAGTCGATAGGAAAGTATACATGTTATTTTATCGATTAACAACTTTTAAACTCTTTTGAAAAACTATTGATAGCCCTTTTGTTTAAAAAAATAAGTGAACAAATGTGGATTTCGATAGACATTAAACTGATCTGATTTTTTATCATAGAGATAGTATTTCTTTTTTGATTTCCACACTTCATAAGAGTTCTTAGTGGATTTAAAGGAGCCAGTAAAAAGTAGCTTTCCTGTCTTCTTCATTTTTCTTAGTTTACTGTCATTCTCAATAAGTGGGCCAGACAATTGTGGCCATTTCTCATATCCGCGCCACAACTTTGCCATATCAATTCGACCAGTCATTGAAGCTCTAGAAAAATATCTTGTTGGGGTAAAAACATTTAAAGGATACTTAATTCCACGCAGTGATAATTCAATATTTCTCTTTCTTAACTTCTTGGCAAAGCGAGATCCATCAGGACAAAAGATTCCCCTACTAGCTGGAATAAAAAAGTAGGTAAAAGAAAATTGCCCCTTTTTAAATAAAACATTTAGCCAAGGAAACTTTGACGTATCCTTAATACCGACAGACTTAATATATTGGGCAAGATCTTCATCGTCACTGATGGAGTTGTACATAGGATTTCGAAGTCGATTCAGAACAACTTGAATAATCGACATTCTCTCACTACCAAAATTATTATCAAGCGGTCCAACCTCGTGGAATAGAATACTTTCTAAAACATGCAATATTCGATAGATTTTTTCTTGTTCACTCCAGAACTTATAGACCAGAGCTTCCCGGTGATAAGTATAGTCCTTCAATTTTTTTCGCGCCCTCTTCTTAGTAGCACCAATATTTTTAAGGAATGAGCTATCACTCTTAGCCTTAATCATTCTAAAGTAAAAATTAATATCTTCTTGTGTCTTTTTACGCCATAACCTTAAAGCTTTTAAATGAAAACTCTTCTTTCGCAAGATTGTAGTCTTATACATTTCTAGTAAGGATTCTATATCGTAACGTAAATCTTCATCATAGAACTTACCTGAAACATTTTTAAGACGAATGTATACCGTTGATATCAATGATCTTAAAAATAAGTCTTTTCTTCTATTTTGCGGACTAATAGCACCATCTTCATAAATTTTTCTTTTAAAGTAGGTTTCTCGCATGAGAGGACCATTATTTGTTTCTAAGAGTTCGTCATAGCTCTGTCTCAGCTTAAAGTAATCGACAGGAAAGTCAAAACTGTGCAAGAAAGTAGTTCTTTCTATAAAACTCTCTAATTTTTTATTAAATTTAACAAAGCTAACTTTTAAATTGTTCTTCTTTCCTTGATATTGCAAATAATACTGCTGATGTAACTTTTCAAAATCCTTTTGCAGAGAAACAATCTCTCTATATTCTTTTTTTAAATGTTTCTTTTTTGAAAGTTTGGAAATTTCTTCTTTGATCCAGTCACGTTTTTTTGCAAGTACTGGTATATATTTTTTTATTGTTTGAGATTCGATGATATCTTGATCATTTATTGGAATATAGAGTCCATTTCCAACATATTCTGAATACAACTTACCTGCTCTTTCGTAGTCACCTGGCGCACAAGTTACTTTTGATTGCTCCTTTAGTAACTGTAAATACTTTGTCGTTATATGATTCAAGTCTTTTGATAAGTCGATGCTCTCTCTAGCCAAAGTAGAACAAGTTAAAATGAATAAAGTAAATATTACTTTATAAATCTTTAACAAAATCTGAACTCCATAGACCGAGACACTTACTGTTACTCATTATCAATTGTATGCTATTAGGATTTGCTTCCTCTTTTATAGCGTCAATTAGTTGCTCTAATTCTTGAATTATTTTTGAGTTCCCATTCGCCTCTCTTAGATCAGCAGCTAATTTATCAAAGTCCATATCACCCCTACCAATGGCAGATGTAGGATTGTTAGGATTAATAATATATACCTTCTTTGCTAGTTTAAGGCTCTCTACAAAACGATCTTGGAAAACATCTGAACGTGCTGTTGCTGAACCAGGTTCAAGATAAGCAATGATTTCTTTTCCAGGATACTTTTGAGCAATTGCGCTAATTGTTTCTTGAACAGCTGTCGGATGATGAGCAAAGTCGTCGATAATTAGAGACTCATTATAAGAACCTTTTTCTTCTTGTCTTCGACGAGCTAGTTTTAAATTTCCTATGGCCCTATCTAATTTTTCTTTTTCAAAGCCTTCAGCTAAGGCAAAAAGTAAAATAGAGCTCAAATTATGAATATTATGCTTTCCATACAAGTTGGTTTCAAAGATAAGTTCTTCTCCTCTAAATTGCAGAGAAAACTTTGTTCCATTATTTGTTCGATCATAAATTTTAATACTTTTATTTCCATAAAATTGGACCGGAATCCCCTCGGACTCCATCAGATCTAATATATGCTCCCAATCAGAAGAGGCAATCGTTGAATCAAGATCTTTTAAGACAGTACGAAACTCGTTCTTAATGTCATCAATACTTTCAAAGATATCTGCATGATCAAATTCAAGAGAAGTAAGAACCATATGATTTAAAGCATAAGATCTAAACTTAGAAAACTTCTCAAAGTAGGCACTGTCATATTCATCTGACTCAATAAAGAAGTAATCACTAATTCCAATGTAGGCAGATGGCTTATCATCAAGAACAGCACCTACAAAATATCCAGGATTAAGGCCTAGGTTTTCAAAAACCTGCATTCCTAAATAAGTTGTCGTTGTTTTTCCATGAGTACCAGCTAAACCAATCACTTTCTTCTGTGAAAGGATGAGACTACCAATCGCTGCTGGAAAAGAACAGAATGGAACCCCAAGCTCTTCAAGGGTTCTAGCGTCTTCACTCTTTCCAGCGACAACATTTCCGACAACAATAAGATCACAATTATCTTTTAAGTTATTTAGATCAAAGTCTTCAAACTTATGATATTCGATTCCCGACTCTTCGAGATAATTCGACATTGGTGGATAGAACATCCGATCGACACCAAAAACTTCATAACCTGCACTTTTTAAAAGGCAAGCAGCCGCCCCCATTCCAGTACCACAAATTCGGTAAAAGAAAATTCTCTTAATATTTTCTCGGTTTTTTAAGATACTATCAAAATTATAATAATTTTCTAAATTCATAATCCCTCATTATTAGCTAAATTGTAACGAATAAAGAGAGATTAATGAACTAAAAAGTAAGTGAACTACTCTATAGAAAATATATTTAATATCTGTTGGCACTCTTCGGTTGCCAGCTCATCTTTAGGCTGAAGAGCAAACCACCACTCACGTGTATTTTTTATCCTTACCTCTTGCGATGAGTAGTCTGGACTAGTGTCTTTTTCAGCTTCTGTTAGAGGTCGCCCAAGATTCTCTTCCGTCTTAACAAGAAAATCATCAAGTGAATCACTTTCACCATCATCTATGTGAATAATTTCATCTGGAAAAACGATAAGAGGAATTATCTGTTCAACTTCAGAGTCAAACCCAGAAACTAAGTTCAGTAGATTTCTTCTTGCATCTATCTTGATAGCAGCTATTCTATAACCCTGATCTCCTGCAAATGAATTCGCAACGTGGTAAACTGATGTCGATAAATAAGGAGACCCATGAGGAACATTACTATGCCCCTTGAATGAATTGGCTACTAACTGAATATCAACAGGCATAGAGAAAACCTGTTTCGATAGACGCTTTTTGAAAAAACTATTTAATGAACGAAGTCTTCTCGTATAACTTCCCTGATTTTTTGTTAACATCTTCGCCATTAGAAAATGTCCACCATCAGGGGTTTCTTTAACAAGATCGTCACCAAGACCTCTAAAAGTAACCATTAAATCATCACCTGGATTTCTCATTGCATTTAACCAATGTAGCCATACATTTCGCTCTGTTGGTTCTAATTTACCCCAAGGCATGTAGGCTGAAATTAATTCAGCGACTTTTGTTCTATTATTCTGGGCAATATAACCGTCAAGCTTAACATCCTCTGCCTCAAGATTTTTCTTTAATTCTGCCCAAGTAGCATCAGCATTTTTACGTGCATCGTTTTGTGCTTTTCTCTTCTTACGAACCTGACTCTTAATTTTCTTTAAGTGCTTTTTCCTCTTAATAAAGTAAGCATTTACTTCTTCACTTGCGCCAAGCTCAGATACCTTCGTCTCAACTTTTGCAAGAGCATCTTCTTCTGCTTCAATTAGCTTAAATTTTGCAGTGTATGATCCTTGTTCTGCACTTGCCGCAAGTTCAGCCCAATATATTGGATGTTTAAAAAAACCAGTATACATCATTTGTTCAAGGTGAATGACCTCTTCTAAAACAACAAGAGGATTATTTTTTGCTCCAGGAGCAAATCGAACCTCAATGACAAGCCCTTTACCTTCATTAAACGTTGGAACAATTTCTGCTAAACTACCGTCTAATTCATAGTCGTCTACAACTTCAATTCTTGCAGCAAATCCTTCGCTTTTCCCCAGACTTACAAAAAACTCATTCAACTCTTGAACTTTTTCATTCAAATATGATAGTGAATCAAAGTTTGAGTTAATCTTAGAATTCAACTTCTGATCTGTATCAATTTGAGAAAGTAAATCCTTCGTCGAATCATCAGGACCAAAGAAAGATAAATGACAAAACTTATCTGCTTCACATACAGGAGTATTTACGTTTGTAGAAAGAAAATTAAATTTAATATTTCCATTATATGTTACTTGAGCATCTAAACCAGATAACCTAAATGCTGCTTGCGAATAAAGAGCGACAAGGTAGTCACTATTGCTTGATACCCACTTTGGAATAGAAACCATTTCAGTGTTTGGAGGACCTGTTGTCGAACGAATACTACTCCATCCTTTAACAGCATCGAGTTCATTTTCATACTCTGCAATAATTGAATTGATTTTTTCTAATTCAGCTTCTGTTTCACCGTGAAAATAAACTTGAACTTTACCTTCTTTAGGATGCCATACACCATCGACAAAGTCTTTATTAATAAATACTCTTGAAGAGATACCTGCATCTTCCATTTTTCGAGATATAAAACTTGCAATTTCACTTGTCTGAGTCAGACGCTTAGCAAAGTAAGTATCAGAAAAGGCACTAATTGAATCCCCTGCCTGTTTTACTTTCGCTTCGGTTACATTAGTTTGTTCTAATAAACTTGCAATTAAGTAATGCTGAAAAGTTTTTCCTTTTTTACCATATAACCTATCAACAAGACGTCTAATTTCTTCAATTTTATTTAACGGTCGAGTTGACTCATTAGGAACACCAACTTTATCTCTTGCCATGTATGCGTAGAGAAGCTTATTTAAAGAGTTTCTTCTACGACTCCCTTCTGCAGAGGCTAAAGTTTCTCCTTCGCTTCCTAGCTTATCTGAAATTAAAAGATAAGCCGTATAGTCAATATTAGAACCAAAAGTATCATTCAAATGACCCGTCTCGACTTCGACATACTCTATATTTTGGATAGCCTCATCAAGCCATTCATTAGTTTCAACAAATGGCGAGTAAACGTAATCGACTGTTCCCCCAACAATTGCTCCATCAATGTCGAGAGCTGTTCCGGTCATTGGTTTTACAACACCGTTATATCTAGTTGCTTGAGGAATTACGAGATCGCCAACCTGGCCATGAATGGTACCAGCCGTACCAGCATAATCAACAGGTAATCGATAATTAGGATCGATGACGGCATATTCGACACTGATATTATCAAGTGCTTTTGCTAGAGGAGTAATCTCATCACCCCAACTATTAGCAGCGACCCTCCATACAATATTTTCACCAGCTGAGTTTTGAAATTCAAAATCTGCCATACTAATGACGAAATTATCATAGTCAAAACGCTTAAAATCATCAGGTAACAACCCAGCTTCTTCGATATCTCCTTTTAATTTATCAAAAGCTGCTTCAACAATTTTCTTATTCTTTAAGATATCGTATTCTTCAATATCTTGATTCTGCATAAATTGTTTAAATTTCTCTTGTTTATTTTCAGCGACATTTTCTAGAACGGATTTCTTATTAGCTTCATTACTTCCATAGAAGTTTAAAATCGCTCTTGTCTTCCATAAAATAGATATGAATCTTTCAATTGCCCCTTTTTGGCCAATAAAGGTTCTGGTTACTTTCGGTAAATGTTTAAAAATACCAGTAAATTCATCTGTCATTCTCTGCTGCATATCTTGAATATTCCCAAAGAACCTAACCTTTGGTCTTGCAGCCGTTTGAACGAGTTCTGTCAAATTAAACTGTAGTAATAAATGCTTTAGTCTGTCTTCACCACCAACGTTAGTGAAAGCATAGCGAAACGTATCTTCTCCTGGATACTGTACGACGTACATTTTATTGTAGTTCTTAGCTAAAGGATTAACTTCAGCTATAATTGTTGCTCCACTCTCTGAAAGATTATTTAAAAACTCTCTTGGATTTTCTAAATGAAACTCAACATCACGACCAGTTTCATTTGCCTCCCACATAATTGCACGAGTTGTTCGGTTTGAAATGTAATGATCTGAATCGAGTGTTAAATCTTCAGCTTGGTAATCAATTGGAGAAACTGTCGTGATATCATCTGGTTCAATAGTTGTAAGCTGGGAGTTATCAATAACACCAATTCTTGTCGTCCCTAAATTATAAGCTTCATTTAGCTTATTTCTAAAAAAGTTATAACCCCACTTATACTTTGCACTAGCAGATGGTAGATTTCCACCATTTTGCGACTTCACAATATCCACAATGATATCATCATAGTTATGCGCATCTTTCACTCTAGGATCTTGCGTATAATTATCTAAAATAAACTGAGGTGAAATACTCTTTAGAATATTAATTGAAGTAGGATCAAGATTCTTACCATGAGAGTTTACATATTCAACAATATAGTAATGTAACTTATCAACTTCAAGATACTTGATAAGCTTACCAAGCTCAATATTACTACTGTACTCAGCTAAACTACGCTCTTTCTTTTGATACGAGTATATACTAGCAATTCTCTCCCGCTCCAATAAAGAACAAGAACTAAGTACGAGAAGGAAAATTAACGAAATTCGTAACTTCATATTAAATCCTATTGAAATGCCTGAATCAGATACATACAATTATTAACTGAATCAAGAGGCTTTTTTATATCGATATCTACTTTAATCGTTTTAAAATCTGCAGGTTGGAAAAATAATTTTCTCCAAACATAACTCCAAGAACCTTTTTTGATCGGAATTTTCTTTTCTACCGTTTGCTTAGCATCTTTTGAAATAAGAAAAGCCTTTGTTTTGGAATTAAAATCATTAGTTTTGGAAATTACATTTTCAAGATACTTCTCTCCATCTGCTCCATATTCTTTTACAAACAACTTCTTTAATTCAGCATCAAAGTGCTCTCTTGCGTTTACAGTAGGATCAACATCACTATCTACATATGCCACCATTTCATCGGGGAAATTGAAGAGTGCGTGAAGATACTCCATTTCATTTTCATATCCCGACATCTGATTGAATAATAATAAAGCTGGATCAATTAAATATACCCCCATAGATTTGTTACCAAAATTTCTAGCTATCGAGAATTCTGGCGTATATGATAAAAACATACTTCCTTCAGGACTTTCAGAATGTCTTTTCATCCATGTAGTCAACCTCGTTGCAGCAGCAGTATTTACATCAGTCCCATAATCAAGATTAGAAAAATCTTTATTATAGGTGGTCTGCAAAGATCTTAATCTGAAGTTCCACGTATTTTGATTTTTTGAAAGAATCGTCGACATTTGAGCTAACTTCCCTTGCTTTACTGCATCTTCTTTAGAGAGTTGAACACCATTACTTATTTGTGGATAAAGACGATCATCATTTGTACCACGATACATAATCACACGATCCTTGATTGGAGCAGGATTTTTCATTCTCTCTAATATAAACTCCCAATAACTAATTTCCATTGGTGTCATTTGCTCATATGGTAAATATCTTCTAACAGTTTCTGCTATACCTTCTCGAT
>CAWUIU010000094.1:0-9807 GCA_963922285.1 uncultured Oligoflexia bacterium
AGATCAAATAACGTAAAGCTTGGATAGTCCTTATTACAAGTGTATGAATTCATAAATTCACACACTAAGTTCTTCGTTGATATATAACGATCGACACTGGACTTTTTTATTTCAAAGTTATTATCAATCTCATAAACATGGTCAGGTGCGCGTACACCAAAATCCACTTCTTCAACTTGGACAAACTCACCAGAGTCTCCACCAATTTTAAAACATAACTCGTTAGCAAGATCTATTTGCGCCTCCTCTTCAACAGGAAGAGCTAATGGGATACCTGAATATCGAGGCGCAATTTCTAAAGTTGTCTCAATGCTGCTAATTCCTCGACTTAATTTACTTACGTAAGAGCAAGAAGTTAAAAACATCAGTACTAGAATTAAGTTAGTTAATTTCATCATTATTATTCTCGATAAATAAGTTAAAGTATGTTTTTAATGTGCTCTTATCTTCATCAGTTAAGCTCGGGCCACCTAATGGCATATGTCCATTAGTTCCCTCTGGCCTAGTAACTCTACTCCAAATAGACTGAGTCCAGCCGCCATTAATTGTTCTATTATCATCTTCAAGCATTTTTCGAAGTTTATCTTGGTCACCAAACGGAACAATTGGCGCACCATTAACTTGATAAGTATGACAAGCAACGCATCCATTTGCATTTAATATTTTATTTACCTTTTCTCCATAATACTTTTTCATTACGTCTGTACTATTATCAAGACCATTAGATATCACTAACTCATTTAATAATTTTTTGTCAGAACAATTTGCTCTCAAATCTGCTAAGTATGGCTCTGATTTTGAGAGTGCATCAACCGATTGTTTTGCTAGATCCTCACAAGAACCATTCTCTGCCATTGGCATATCTCTAAAAATATTAAATAATAAGTCTGCAAAGCTATAAGTGGATGAGTCAATTGACATGGACCAACTATCAACATCGATTCCAAGAGGTTCCAAGGCATATCGAAACTTTGCCATTATTACACCATTTAAAGGAGCCTCTCTATTTTCTAGCCGTCCATTACCATCGCTAATAATTTTATCCATTTCAGTTCTGGCTTTCTTTTGTATTTCAGCCTCACTATCACCCGGGTACTCTCTTCTCATAAGCTTTTCAATAGTCCAAAGTTGACGCTGCTCTTTATCTTGTTTCACACTTTGCCCAAGAACGGTTGTTTCCTCAATAAGTTTATCCATAGAAAACTTCTTTTTATCTAGACCTTGATTTCTTCGCTCAAAGAAGTAGTCATTGGCGGCACGTGCATTAGGCGGAAAGAAGTCTTGAATATTTTCGCAACCACCCCTTATGCCTGTTAACACATACTTTAAATCCTCTGCATCTTCTCTTTCCTTTAGACGATTACCAATTCGACATGCATTTTTAGGAGTTAACTGATCAAACAATCTAACCCCTGGACCATCACCGCTATTAAAATCAGTGATTCTTAATGATCCATTATCCAGACGTTGCTTAATTTGTTCCGAACTTAACTGAGAGAGAAGAGCTTCCATTCTAAGGTTTTTTACTTTTCCCTTTCCCTCAGTCTGCTTGATTAGTTCCAAATATTTAGCTGACTCCATTGTTCCAGGAGCTAATGTGTCTCGATTAAATGGCATTTGACCTTGCCAGAAGTTGTATGGATCCCAATTTGGTCTTGGATCACTTCCACCATGACAATTTAAACACTTTTGATCATTCTTTTTTATGATGGGAGCAGCATCTACTACAGATGGCGTTGATTCTTCAGGAAACTGAATATCAAAAAAATCAAACTTTGCTTCCTTTGCATTCCACACCATAACTTCAACTCTATCTTCACCCAAGAACTCTTCACCTTGAATACTTTTATGACCATTAAAACTAAGAACAACATCACTATTTTGACTCTTCATCAAAACTCGAGGCTCATCAAAATTACTAGTTTGAAAAGAGCGAGAGTCACTCATAAAAATAAAACTCTGTCTTAAACTGTCTGGCAAATTTTTTAGAAATTGATCAACTCTTGTTATCGGCTTTCCATCAGAAGAAACAGGATTTTCCATGAGTGCAAAAAGTTCTGATTTATCGAACCGGTCACATTCAACGCATTTAACCCCATCTTCTTTCGAACAAGAATTATCTAATTGCTGTGCACTTACAACAAACGACAGTACAAAAATTATAAGAAGTTTCCATCTAGTTTCCATAAGTTTCATATCGTAAAATAAATTTATTAATTAAACAAAATCAGGATCATATGAAAGTAAAAAGAAATGCTTTTGTTATATTTATCATGCTAGCAATACCGACTTTTTCACAAGACTATTATCGAAATCTACCTGCTAAAAGAGGTGAACATTTGAAAGTTTGGGACAACTACATCGATCAGGCTATAAAGGGAGATAACAAAGCGATTGAGTCAGTTATCGATTATTCGATGAAAAGGCCTAGTAAGCAGTACCTATCTGCGTATAAGTACGATCTATTCAGAATATTTAAAAATCAACCTGATAAATTTATCAATCTTTCCTACAATATTTTCGGAATCAAGGAAGTATGTGCATATTACTTACTTACTCCTAATACTGGAGAAATTGATAACAATTCAGTGAAACATATCTTAAAAAACAGTAATAAAAAGTATTATAATGGTTTTCTTAAGTTCCTATCTCTTAAACAGGAAGACCGGAGAAAAGCAATTCAGCCATGTTTGAAAATAAAAATAAAAAAATAAAAAAATAAAAAGGCCCTCAATGAAGGCCTTCTTTTTTACAGAAACATATTTTTTTAGAATTAGAATTTTCTTCTTTCAGATCTTCGATCACCCGACGCTCTTGAGCTAAAGAGCTCTCCTCTTCTTAATAATTCATATTTTACATAATACTTTTTCTTTCTCTCTGGAGAAAATCCTGTTGGAACAGAGAAAGACTCACCTGGTTTAATTTGAATAGTTTTTTCAAACTCCGTTGAATTGCTAAAGAGCTTAACTCTTTTTAAAGTCAGCTTAACTGTAAGTTGATCATCGTTCATTAATGAAGAATTATCAAAGCCATCGATAACAATCTTGCCATCAACTAACTTCATATCAACTTCAACACTATTTTGCGGTACACGATTTACACCATCAACAGCGTAAACATGCTCAACAGTTCCGGATGGTCTCATCATCTCACCTACTTTCACATAAGAGTAAAACGATGTATCAAGGTTAATTGAAATTTTTCCATCTTTTAAAGAAACCTTATGCTTCTCTGTTTCACCTTTTAAGATTTGTCCATCTTCAAAACTTAGTACCACGCTTCTTCGATTATTAGGTAGAACTTCTTCGACAAATTGCTTAAAGACAACACCATTGATCGTCTCATCGATTGTTCCATCTTCAAGTCTAGGATACATTTGTCTTCTTGCTTGCCTTGAAAGATCTCCAGTTGGATTGTCTCGCATATCAATCTTTAGTGAAGGAATACATCTTGAAACCTCAGACACAAGATCAGCTCTTCCCATTCTTTCTCCATCAGATTCACCAAAACTAATAACTTCTCTATCAAGAGTTGAATTTAAAAATGGAACGAGGTCTCTTGAAGCACGAACAGTATTTTGTATCGTTCTTAAGTTATCACCTTCCGTACGAATAACATCCACGCGCTTAACTTCAGGACAGTATGCCGAAACAGATGCTGACATTACTAATAATCCCAATAAACCAAAAACTTTCTTACTCATAATTTTCTCCCTACCCAAAAGCTTGTTATTTTATGTAAAACAAGGCTAAGGTTTCATAGGGATTCTTTCTAGACAGGGAACGTTATAAATAAAAAACTTTTTTCAAATGTCATAAAAGTTAATTTTTCGAAGATTTTCAAGAGTCACAGTGACACTAATTAGAGCAAGATGGCGATTAGTTCGCCTCTGCAGTAATCGTAATTGAGTCGGAATAACTTCCTGTGTCTTTATTAGTCGTACTACCAATTGTGACATTGATTGGATACGTATCACCCGTTACGGAAGTGATTCCATTTTGATCGACGACTTTTCTTGGAGAGCCTGCATTTAAATTAACGCTATTTCCACTAACGCTTAAGGTATAAGCAATAGTTGATGAACTTGAAGGAGAGCTATTTACCATCTCCCCTCGGTTTTCGCTTTCAAAGTAAACTTTGTGAGGAGTATTGGCGACGACCTTTAAATCTGCCCCCATAGACTCTCCAGTTTGTAGCTCACCAAAGTCCATATTATACGTAGTCGAAGCAGGATCGTGATCTCCTCCAGTTGCAACAAGAGAAATATTTATTTCCGGATCAACTGTAATTCTAATTCTTAAGTTAGTACTTCTTTCTAAAACAGGACTATTGTATGGAAATCCACTATAGAGCTTAACAGTAACATTATCTTCATATGTTCCACTTGGTACAAGAACAGAATTATCGATGCTAACACGAAGATCAAATGAATTTGATATCCATGTATTGCTGGATAAAACATAACCAAAAATTGCCTCGGCATTTTGTGAGACATCATCAATTTCTTTTAATATATTTTGAAAGTCTGTTGCTTTATAGAGATTGTAACTGAGCTGGTCCCCGTTATTACTTATGAGATATCGGTTATAATCACTGGCATTTCCAGTTGAGAAGCCATAGGAATAGAGATAGCAAAAAAAGCTCGAGATATTGTTTCCCTGTCGTCTCATACGAACGCTCAACGTTGTAGGGTCCGTTAACATTGAATAATTCCCAGTGAAATTATTTGCTCTCACACGAAAATTACATCTCGCAAATATTTCATGTCCATATGTGAGAAATAATACTATTAAAAGTTTTTTCATTATTTACCTACATTCCCTAAATTAACAAGGACAGCTTCTTGGTTTTTGATATGAATCTGTGTGCGATAAACCTGATCATCAAGTCTTAAATCAAAAAGGCCTTTAGAGACACCATGAATCGTGAACTCACCTTTTCGATTCGTGAAAAAATCAAACTCTCTTCCACTTGTTGATACAAGTTTTCCAACCTTAAGTGATGTATTTTCGCCGACAAAACGACCAACAACAATGTACGACTTTTCACGGCCAAGTCGTACTGGCACAACACTCTTATATGTTGGAGCAATAAAGAATTCTTCGACGTCATAGGATGAACCAAAGTCCAAATGAGTAGGATCCATATTTACTTTATAATAGTGATATCCAGTTAATGCAGGAAGAGATAGTTTTTTTCTAAACTCACCAGAAAGAACTCCTCCAACCTGAGAAAGAACTCCTATTTTCTTTTTCTCTAGTGATTCCTTCCCCTCGATAAGTCCATAACTATCGTAGATCGTTGGGGTAAATTCAAATAGGTTTGAGCTCATGGCAATTCCACCTCTTAGACGGAAACGATATTCATCTGAAGAGTTTTCATTTATATTTGCCAAAATATCACTTGAAAAGTATCGACTGCGAAAGCCCGAGACCAGATCAACATCATTGCGACTGCCTTCACTTTCGATCGATGCTGAGTAATTGAAAGTATCCTGGCGATCATAGGGAGAATAACTAACCTGAGCGAAGTTTCTCTTACTCTCAGAATCATAGAAATTACTTAAAAAGTGTCCCGTCTCGACAAAGCTATAATTAAAGAACAAAGTTGTCTCCGAGCTATACTCGCCGAGTTCATCTCTTTTTCTTTGAAAACTTAAATTCAAACGAGAGTTCTTAAATGGTCTTAGTCCGACATTAAGACCTGTGGTATATTTGTCACTCTTGGTATCAATGGCAGCATGAGAATAATTAAGGTCAAGACCGTAACTTACAAAGTCGTTATAGAACCAGTTAAAGTCGTAACGAATCACATGATCAAAACTATTTAAATCACTCACTGAATTAAAACTATTATAAAATGGTGATAGATGCTCATAACTTAAATAATTTCGAATATTATATTTTTTTGAAGTACTAAAGTATTCATAATCAAGTCTTGGTTTTATACCTGAATGATGTGTCTGATCATCATGAGAAAAATTAAGAAAAGTCCTAAAGAGCCCAACGTCTGTCGAAAAAATAAATGACGGTGTCAAAAGAGAATTATTTTGGTCTTGTTGTAAAGCTAGACCAGTTGTTAGAGAACTCGATAGACCGCGATTATAAAAACCTGAAAAAGTTAGCGAGTCCTCATCCTCATAGTCGGGTTTTAAATTATAAGTAGCCTTTGTTCCAAGATTTAAACTATAACGACTTAACCCTTTTCTTAAAAGTTCTTCAGCACTAGAAAAGGCAAAATTGAATTCTTTTTCACTGCCACCAACTTCCTGTACTTTAACCCTTACTCTATTTCGGCCATATTCAAGAACAAGATCTTTTATGGAATGTTTCCCCTCATCAAGAATTTCAGATCGCACCGGGCGATCATTTACAAAAATAGTTACATATGATCTCTTCTCTAAGACAAACTCAAATTTCGATATAGGAGTAATTCTCTTATACGGAGTTAGCGAGTAATTTTTCGACAATGAAAGACCCAAGAGGTTCAGATTGGTTTGATCAGTTGTAACAGGAACTCCAATATCACCAATTTCTAAACGTAAGTTTTTCTTAGGCATATCATAGATATAAAGAGACTTCTTGCGAATAAATTCATCTGTACTTGTTTTATTGTTTATCTTTACTTCAAATTGATTCTCAAGAACATGACCATCAAAGTGCAGAGCACTTTCAAGATCAATTTCACCTGAATGTTCATTCTGGGTAACTGACTTCTCTTCTAAAGCACGATACTCTAACCAATAATTTAAAATATGTGACCACTTTGCTGGTCGAAAAACCTTCTTACCGTCAATTCGTGGACCATATTCAAAGAATTGTTCCCTTGCTTTTGTAAACTTTGGTTCAATTAATAAAGAAACTTGAACAAGATCCTTTCGATAGATAAATTTAATCTCTCTTAAATCAGAGATAGTCGTCTTGCGAGAAGGAATCATTCGTACGAGTTCATTACTAAAGTCACTCTGTAAACGACCACGTAAGCAAAGACCATCAACATGAGATAATTTATCTTCTATTATTTCAAATGAACATGACCCAAGATCTCTTCCTAAATAAAAGACGGCCAAATCAACAGATTGTGCCCCCTCTTTTTTTCCAAATACTTTTTGGAAAAGATCATTATCTGCAAAGGAATAATTTGCAAATAAAAGAAGTAAGAATGGGACGACAATCGCTCTATTCATATATTAACTTAATCTTTTGTCCTTTTAAGTCACCGATGACACTTCTTGCAACACTAAAGCGGCGCTTATTTCCCGCCAGAATATTTTCCCCCGAAAAGTTTTTTAGCTGATCTGATTCAACAAATCTCTTTCCATTACCAATATCGAGTCTAAGTTTTCTTAGTAACTGTCGTGAATTCCCTTGGTTCTCTAATTCAATAATATAGTGATCCTTTTCCTCCTTAACACCAAGAAGAATAACTTTGCTCTTAAAGTGCTCTTTCTTTACATAGAGAGCCGCCATATATTTCATAAGAATTTTAATTCCAGTCTTCTTAGATTTATCAAAATCAATTGGCAGCTGCTCTATCTTAAATCGATAACTCTTTTCAAGATCAAAATTCTTATCACCAAGGTAAGTGACTTTAATCCCACGCTTTTCACCTTTTTTTAAAATCAGTTGATTTGGAAAAACACTGAATAAACCTTGGGCAACTTCAGGAGTCTTCTCCCCACCATCGATATCCATTATTCGTTTAATAATTTCAACTTGGATGGCCATGGGTTTTTCACTATTATTTGTAATCTGGTAAACAGTCGTATTCTTATTCTTTCCAAGGACAATCTGTGAAGAAAGAGGACTTAGACGAAAAGCAAAAGTACTATATGAAAAGAATATTAAAGTTAGAAAAACTCTAAGTTGAGGCATTGAAAACTTCCCTATTTTAACAATGACGTCCTTACATAGACGTGCTTACTAAAGCCTTAAAATGATACCACCCTTGGATAATAAGGGCAAAATTCTGTTCTTTAATTTACGGAAACTGTGTAGAGAATGTGACTATTTTTATATTTTTTTTGCATTACCTTAAATGGTTTGAATCTCGAATTTGAAAGAATACTTATATGCTTTTTATTTTTATGCTTTTTGATTTTTATCACCGGTTTGATTAAAGCTGAAAGATTGAGTTTTACACTACTTGCCCTTACTGCTGCAGAAGTAAAAAAGAGAATGATCGAAAAAATAAGTAAAAACTTAGCAACCTTCATAGATTGCTTATCGGAAGGTTGCTAAGTCCTCTTGAGTATTTTTATCAACTATTATTTTGCAGTAATTTCAAATGTTACCGTATCCGTATATGTACCGGCTGCAAAATCAAACTCATCAGTTCTTGCATCAGTGATTGTCACTGTAACAGCTCGATCAGTGGATCCAACAACACCTGTGTTATCAACTGTTGCCGCAGAAGTTAGTGTATATGAAGATCCGCCATAGCCTAGAGAATAGGCAGCAGAATCGTCTGTCCCATTGTTTAGTTTTCCACCATTGGATGATGTAATCGTAATGTCATAGCCATCAGCATCATTTGATGTTTCTGTAACAACTGCTACTGATTGTGCTGACTTATCAAGTAAATCTACCGTTTTAGACACTGAACTCGTACCATCAATTTCAATTTCGACAATCGAATTAATCGTACCTGACAGATTGAGGGTCGCCGTTGTTGCAGCAAGAATTGATCCAGTCATTAGAGATGCGAGTAATATTTTTTTCATTTCCTTTCTCCTTTATTGAAATGTAACTACTAATACATGAAGCAAGTTACGTACCAAAGAAATGCTTAAGTTATGGTCAATAAGTCACTAATTTTTGTATAAGGGAAAGTCAGAATGAAACTAGCCGGTGTCACAGGATTAGTCGTACGCATCAAATATTTTCATTTTAACTCAATAATACGCCTATGATTTCAATATCTTATATTGATATATCTTAATAGATTCTCATGTTTCACTGGCATTAAATTTGCTTAATTTATAACACCAGGGGTGCATATGAAAACTTTAATTACATTTATAATGATACTAACTTTAAATTCTTGTGGAAGCGATGGCGATAAAGTCAGTGAAGATGTGTTGATCACTCCCATCACAGGAGCACCAGAAGATATTGAAGAAGTTAAAGAAGAAATTGCTTACGATTGTAGCTCGGAGCTTGAAGTTGTCACTTTGGACATAACAATTCCCGCATCAACAAAGAGCTGTGAATGGGGAAAGAATGGAAATCTTTCAAAAAGAAACACCTACACGCGAGCTAAAAGTGAAACACCTACTTACTTCGTTCTACCAAATTATCAAACAGTTTGTGGCCTTGAGATAACTTCTGAAAGAGAAGAGTTTAAGTATGACGATCATATCTATCTAACCCTAAATAACTCAGTACTCTTTAGCTCATACCCAAATCACATGGAAGATCTAACGATTGAAGGAAGTAAAGTTCCGCAATTTAACTGGGAAAAACTCAAGAACACAAAATTTACTAATAATGATTACGAAAGATTTTGCTTAGGTAGTGACATGGGTTCTTATTGTCATTTTCCCCAGACACAGAGAACAGGTGAAATGAAAATTAAAATTATCGATGAAGTCATTCAAGAAGTCGTCGCTCTCAATATTGACCGAGATACTCATATTCTCATTGTCATTGTAACTGGAGATAACGATGCCTCAGACTGTAAGCACTCTGAGATTAATGTTCAATTAGAAATCAAAGTTCCTAAGATGCCATAATATTCATTGCGGGAGTTATCTCCCACAACACTTTTTAAACTTCTTATTTGAACCACAAGAACAAGGATCATTTC
>CAWUIU010000095.1:0-9801 GCA_963922285.1 uncultured Oligoflexia bacterium
ACTCTTAACTTGATGACAGCAAATAGTGCTTCAAAGATTATGCCGCCACCCATCTTCGACTGACCATCACGCCGCTCATAAAAGATAATGGGTACTTCTTTTACAGATAGCCCTTGTGACCAAATTTTGTAGTTTAACTCTAGTTGGAAAATGTATCCCTTTGAGTAAATTCGATCTAGATTGAGAGATAATAGAGCTTTTTTGGTGAAACATTTAAAGCCGCCTGTTGTATCATAAACGGGTATACCAGTGATAAATCTTGTATATATTGATGCTAAATAAGATAGAAGTAATCTTTTAAAGGGCCAGTTTATAATTCTGATACCATCAATATATCGAGATCCAATAACGAGATTATTAGATTGAGCAGCCTCTAATAGGTCCTTTACTTGTTTTGGATCATGAGAGAAGTCACAATCCATTTCAAAGACAAATTCATACCCTCTATCAAGGGCCCATTTAAAACCTGTTGTATAGGCACTAGCTAAACCTAGTTTTCCTGTTCTCTCGATTATGTGGAGATTAGAGAACTCTTTTTGCTTACTTTTAACAACATCAGCAGTTCCATCAGGGGAGCCATCTTCAATAATAAGCAATGATGTTTGTGGATAAAGTTCAAAAATAGTACTTATCATTCTATCAATATTATCAATTTCATTGAAAGTAGGAATAATAATTAATGTTTTATGAAAAGGAAGATTATTCATCTTTGCTATTATAGTAAGGTCATTACAAATTGGATATTCTTATTTTACGCAATTAGGGCATTTTCTTTTGAGGTCACGTCTGTATTTATCAGTCATAGTGTGGAAATAGTCGATTGCTTTTTTACCCATATTACTTTCAATCAGCCAAGAAAACTTTCTGACAAGAGGAAAGAGAAGTATAAGTTTTTCAATAGCTTTTTCCCCTGCATAGACATTTGAGTCTTCATCGACGAAATGAACCTCTTGACGGCAATTTTCCTCGGACAACATTGGGTATTTTTCGTAAACTTCTTGATCGTAAATAGAAATTGCATTTATATTTCTTGCTCCTTCAAGTCTAAGAAGTGAGTCTTTAAAGCGAATACAAAGTTGGCATTTATTATCGAATAAAATGATTGGTAAGCTGTATTTATCTTCCATGATAAACTCCTAAATCTTATTTTACTTCTAATCTTTTTTTGGCCGTTCTTCTATAGCGATTAGATACTACATCAAAAATATTTAAAGATTTGTCTTTGTAGATCTGAGCACTTTTAGTTGCTTTTGTTGCAAATCTCAAAACTTTTTGTGACCCACCTGATGAGACTCTTTTAGAATTATATCGTCCATTTCTTTTTGGGCTTTTTGGACTGAGAGCTTGTCCTCCCCTAAGTCGAATTTTAGGATCTTGAAATTGGTTTGAAATCTTTCCTGGGGTTGAAGTATAAGAGTTAGGTCTTGCTTTAAATTTTTTCGAAAACTTTCTTGTGCCTTTTGGCGACTTTGCACTGGCAAACTTCTTGGCAGCAGAATTAGGTAAAAATTGAGAGAGCGCTAAGGCTTCTTCAATCTGCTTTTTTGAGAGCTCTTTGTTAGGTAGTCCTAGTTTTGTAGCATTGTCTCTTAAAATTTTTGATGCATTTGCAAAGAGTTTGTTAGATCCCGAGTCAATGTCATATTCATTTGCACCAGGTCTTGAGATTCCTTTTGTAACTTCAAAGAAAGGAGAAATATTTCCAGCTAACGACTTGGGTACGTGAATATTTGCTAGACTAGTCTTGATTCTTTTGTCTAGACATGTATTTGTTGTTGCACACGCACATGTCGGGTCATTTTTTAAGTTTCCAGTGAGGCAAGAGACTTGGTACGTTCCAGCAACGCCACCTTCGCGAAGTTGCGGGAGACAAAATCTTTGATCATTTTGTGTTTCAGGTTGAGCGCAGTAGCACCCTCGGTCGTTAATAGGGTTACATTCGCCCTTACTACCAAGTTTATCAATTACAGCTTGTACAGTTTTTGCTGCATTCTTGTGGGTTTTCTTTTCCCAGGAATAATATCTCCACAGAAGTGTTGATGCTCCAAGTTTTAGCCAGTTTGTGACACTTGTTGGACTAGCTGGACCAAGCATTACAGCAGTGTAGCATGCCGCTGAAGCTCCCCAGCCGATTACTTGAGTATTTACTGACCTTGCACGAGAGAGATGAGCATTTTTTTGTTGGTAGAGCATATCAACTTGAGCTGTTCGATCATTAACTGGAATGGACTGAATAAGCTCATTTTCTTTTGTTTGCATAAAAGTAGCAATAGTCTCAGTCCCCATTGCAATATAGCGGCAATAGTCCTCTTGCTTTTCTTCTTTCTTTTCTTTTTCTGCTGTCTCCTCTACTAGATCCTCTGTTTCTGATTGATCAGTTGTCGCAGACTTTTGTTCAATATTTTCTGTTTGACTACTGCTTTCAGTTGGCGAATTATCAGCTTTATCTTTTTTAGCAAAGCGTGATACATTCCATTCTCCGTCAGGATTAGTAATAATCTTGCTTCCAAGGCCACTGACTCCAATAATCATAGTGTAAGCCTTAGAGAGTGCACCAATCATACCTGGAGATAATCCTAAAAACTTTTTTCCAGAAGTAGCCTCTCTTCCAAATTTTATGTCTTCACAAGCTTTATCACTTTTTCCTTGAGCTTCACATTCTTCTTTGAACTTTTCATTCATATCACGTTGAAGATAGCCACTGTGCTCGTAGTTCAGAAGTTGTCGATCTTGATCTGAAAGATTTCCAGATGAAATGTCGGCATTTGTAGGAGCTGTATCTTGTGCAAAGACAATAAAGCTCAATGAAAATATTAAAAAAATTGTAAGTAATTTCAATTTAAAACCTTTTTTCATTATTTTAACACATAGCATTGTGCAGTGTAGGGTGAGAGTAATTACTTCCTCTTTATAGCTATGTAATTATAGGTAGTTATTATATTTTGATTGTAGCTGCTTTCTTGCTGTAAGTTGCCAAGAATTGTTGTTTTCGCAGTTGGTCTGTGTCATGTATCGTTGCAAAAAACACCTATAATTGGTACTGTTTAAGTAGGGTATCAAAATACTCAAATAAATAATAACTGGAGTTAACTTTGCCAAATACAGCAGCTAGAAGTAATTCGAGAGAAGCTGAACTTTCTCATTCTATGGTCCACTATCTTTTGACAATTCATAAGTTAAGAGAGGAAAGAGGATATGCGAGAGTTACAGATATCGCTAGAGATTTGAATCTGACTAAGGGAAGTGTATCAACTGCTTTAAATAACCTTAAGAAAAAGGGACTAGTAAGAGAAGAGGACGATACTAAGTTTCTACTTCTAACTGAATCTGGCCATACTGAAGTTCATCGAATTCTATCTTCGAGAACGCTTCTGTATTACTTCTTGAAAGATTTTGTTGGTGTTTCAAGTGAAATCGCAGAGCATGACTCTTGTATGATGGAACATCTTATGAGCGATGAAACAAGTAAGAAGTTCTTTGAATTTATGAAAAAACTTGCTTGTACATGTGAAGACATAGTGAATGAAGGAAAGAAGCTTCCTCCCGGTTTTGATTTCCATACTACTTTAAACCTCTGTGACTTTAGTTCTGCCGAGGATTTTGTTCAGGGGCAGAAGGGTGATCGATATTTAGTTGATGAGAAACCTCAGTCTTAAACATTTTTTATCTTTAATTACGGTTGATTCAATTGCTCAGAACAGCTGCTTTAGGTCTGGCGTGAGTTTAGATTAAGTAATGAGCAATTATAAGAATCTTTTATTAAATGATGAAAGAGTCGTAAAATCAAATCACTCCAATTGTCTCATCTTGGATATGTCTGAACAGCGAGCACACCTATTTTTAAATAAAATCAAAGAAGTATGCAGCCAGTAGGCTCTTAACTATCGATTCGAACAGAATGTGTCGCTTAAGTCTAAAACACCAACTAGCCGTATTAAATCAAATATGAGAATTGGGTTAAGGCAAAATATAAAGCTGAGCAGCAGGATGAATAATGGTAATCGTTCTTCAGTAATGGCTTTGACTTCCTAGGAGGGAAATACGGCAATTATTCAGATAACTGGTAGAGAAGTTTATTATTTATGTAGGATACTTCCATTTGGATTTAGTATTAGTTTTTCAATGAGTGAGAACTTCGACTCTAGTCTCTCAACCAAGGCTCTTTTAAGGAAGGGATAATAGTTGAATATTGGTAACTCTATTAAAGACTTAGGCAATAACTCTCGTGGTATATCTTTCGAACGGGGAATTCAATATAATAAGACGTCCGAACAAAGAAAAAAGACTACTTCTTATCAGTTGAGTAATTATGCTTATAAAAAATATTCATCGTGAATTTATGCTTTTAAATAAAGAAGATAGGAGAAATATTTTACTTGTCGCCTTTAATCTTTTTTTAGTTTTATTTTCATACCCTCTTGTTAGGGCTACTTCGACTGCTATGTTTATTGAAACATATGGTGCAAAGAGTACGCCTGTCATTTGGATACTTTCAGTTGTTTTACTTTCACTCTCTGTTCTTTTGTTAAACTTTTTACAGAAAAAAAGAAGTGTATTCTTTCTTTATTCATTCGTTAGTATTTTAACAACAATTGTGTTTGTAGTATGCAATTTGCTTTATGCAATTGATTTAAAACAAATTGCGTATTTATATGCTGTATGGAAAGAGGTTTATATAATCCTCCTTGTCCATCTCTCAATTGGTTATTTAAATTCTAAGGTCTCACATGAGACAGCACGACTAACTTATGGTCCTCTTGGTGCACTCGGCAGCTTGGGAGGTGTTTTGGGAGGCTTGTGTGTTGCAAAGGTAATCCCATTTTTTAATAGCATGTATGGTGACGGAAGCGGACTAATACTTTCAGGAATGCTTGGGGCAGGAATTATTTGTATTACAACTATTTTGTTTCATTCTGAAAATTCATTTCTTGTACAAAGAGAAAAGCCTTCGCCATTAAACTCAATAAAAAACAAAGCTAACTATGTCATTATTATTAGTTTAATTGTTATGCTATCTCAATTTGTTATCAATCTTGCAAATTTTAAATTTAATTTAGGGGTTGAGAGTTATGTTAGTGGAGCTGAGGGGAAAGGGGTTTTCCTAGGTAAGATCTATTCATCAGTTAATTTTGTTAGTTTCATATTTCAAATATTTTTAATTCCAATATTACTTAAAGTTTTCAGAGAGCAAAAAGTACATTTGTTGATACCTGTAATTTTTTTGGCTATCTTTGTTTCATCTTCGTTTAGTTTAGGTTTTGCGCCGGTCGCGATAATGTTTGTAGCTATGAAAGGAGTGGATTATTCACTCTTTTCGACTGCCAAAGAAATGTTATATTTCCCGATTTCAAAAGAAGCACGATATGGTGCTAAGTATATAGTTGATATGGTTGTCTATCGATTTTCAAAAATGTTGATATCCCTAGTCTTATTAACATTTACATCAATTACATTTGTGAATAGTATGATGGCCTTATGTTTAATTTTATGGTTAATATTAGTCGTTTATATGATAAAGAATTTTAAGGAGCAATCCAATGAGTAATCCATTTTTTAAAGAATTTAAAACCCCATTTAACACATTTCCGTTTGATGAAATTAAAGAAGAACATTTTCTGCAAGCAATGAAGGAAGGAATCAAAAGACATAAAGATGAAATCTCCGCGATTAAATCTAGAGCAGCTGAAGACTTTAGTACGATTGAGGATCTTGATCGTGCTGGAAGTTTGCTAAGTGATGTTCAGTCTGTTTTTTATAATTTAAATTCTTCAAACTCGAATGACAATATGAGAGAAATCGCCACGGTAGCATCTCCTCTAATGACAGGTCATGCAAATGATATAAGTTTGGATCAGGAACTATTTACTTTGATAAAGAAAATTTATGACAAAAAGGATGATTTAAACTTAAATTCAGAGAAAAAAATCCTTCTTGATAAAACCTATAAGTCATTCTCGCGAAATGGGGCGTTGTTAGATAAAGATGATAAAGAAAAGTTTAGAGAGATAAGTAAAGAGCTGTCCCAACTTTCGTTGGATTTTCAAAATAATTTAATGAAAGATTCGCAAGCGTATCTTAAATTGATTGAAGATAAAGATGATCTTGCAGGGTTGCCTGATTCTTATATTGAAGCAGCTAGTATGACTGCAAAAGAAAAAGGTCATGAAGGAAAGTGGGCGATAACTCTTGATTTTCCGAGCTTTGGGCCATTCCTACAATATGCAGAAAAAAGAGAGTTACGTAAAGAAGTCTTTGAAGCGTACGGTAATCGTGCCAATAAGAATGATGACAATGATAACAAGAATATCGTTTTAAAAATTGTTAAACTACGTCACCAAAGAGCAAATCTTCTTGGATATAAGACACACGCTGACTTTGTTCTCGAAGAAAGGATGGCATCGAATACTGATAATGTTTTTAATCTCTTAAATGAATTAAGGGATAAAGCTATGCCGCTTGCAAGAGAGCATATGGCAGAAATAGAATCTTTTGCTAAAGAAACAGATGGAATAGATGAGCTTAGACAATGGGATTATTCATATTATTTTGAAAAGCTTAAGAAGCAAAGATTTAATATCGACCAAGAAGAGTTAAAACCATATTTTAAATTAGAAAATGTCTTGGATGGTGTTTTTAAAATGGCGGAGAAACTTTTTGGTCTTAAATTTGTCGTCCGTGAAGATATTCCTAAATATCATGAAGATGTTGTCACTTATGAAGTCTTGGACGAAGGTGGAAATCATGTCGCTATTTTTTATGGTGATTACTTTCCTCGAGAAGGAAAACGAAGTGGAGCTTGGATGACTTCATTTCGAGATCAGTATACTTTGGATGGAAAAGATTATCGTCCTCATATAGCTAATGTTTGCAATTTTACGAAACCAACAAATAGCAAACCTAGTTTGTTAAATTTTAACGAAGTTCTTACTCTTTTCCATGAGTTTGGTCATGGATTACACGGTATGTTGTCAAAATGTAATTATGAGTCGATTTCAGGCACTAGTGTATATTGGGATTTTGTAGAACTGCCATCTCAAATTTTGGAGAACTGGGCTTATGAAAAAGAATGTCTCGATTTATTTGCCAAGCACTTTGAAACTGACGAAAAAATACCAGAAGAATTAGTTCAAAAAATTAAAGAAAGCTCAAATTTTGGAGAAGCGAGGGCTACGATTAGACAACTAACATTTGGAATTCTTGACATGGGCTGGCACTCAATAGATCCAACAGGGATAGATGATGTCTCAATATATGAGAAATCTCTCAAAGATGAAATGGAATTATTTAAAACTTCAACTGAAGGCTTAAATAGCACATCTTTTGGTCACATTTTCTCTGGAGGATATTCTGCTGGATATTATAGTTATAAGTGGGCAGAAGTTCTTGATGCAGATGCATTCGCATACTTCCAAGAAAAGGGAATCTTTAATAAAGATGTTGCGACTAGTTTTAAAGAAAATATTCTAGAAAAGGGGGGATCAGAACATCCTATGGAGCTTTATAAAAAGTTTAGAGGAAGTGAACCCTCAGTAGACCCTCTTTTAAAGAGAGGGGGCTTACTGTAAGAGCTTTAACACCCTTAATATTTATAAGTCTTATGTGTTCTTGTTCTTTACACTCAACTTCGAACTCAAAAGATAGAGAAACTTATGAGTTGACGAGAAGTGGGGTAATAAATTTGAGCTTTTCTAGCTATATGGCAGGATGTGTTTATGCATTAGTTGATATTGGTAAGAAAGGTAAGGCTCAAGATATTTGTAAAGATAAGGCCAATAATCACGTTGAAGAAGTTATCAGGCCTATCGTTTTTGGCGACTAGGCCTGATCTCTATGAGTCTCAAAAATATTCTGTGCGTTTTCCCAAGTATAAGTAAGTTTTTCTCCTTGCAGTAATTCTTTGAGATAAGGATACAACTGATCGGAAAAATCAATAGAGCTTTCTAGAGGAAGAGCTGAAGGAAGGTTGTCGATGGCAATAACATTGACTCCATTACTTGTAATGTATGGAGCATCCCAGCTTGTATGTGAATCATAAATTGGAATTGGATTTAAGTCACTATTTGGATCACAGCTCACATCACCAATAAATGACAATCTTTTATTCGACTTCATTATTTCTTCGTTAAGAAATGGCGGAATTTTAGTATTCATAAGAACAGTGTTGATAAAAATATCATGCTCAAGAATTTCTTTAAAAGGTCCACCTTGCTTTGTTTCTGCAAAGTCCCAGTCTGTTGTGGGAATACCTAGCTCTTTAAAAAGATCTCTTGCTCCAGTTCCGCATCTACCAAGAGCTCCGATAATAATAACACTTGGTTTTGAGTATAACTTTTTTTTGATACTTTCTAACCAACTATTCTTATCTGTATAAGACTTTAGAGGATTGCACTTTTGATCTGAATGAAAAGAAAGATAGTTTTCAAGAGTGATTGCGGCACCAACATATCCAGCCCAATATCCAAAAGCTGCGATTCTTTTATCTTCTTTATTCATTAAAAACTCAAGGTCAAAAAGTGTACCACCATCATTCTTGTACTTATTTAGAACTTCTCTGTAACCTTCTTGACCTTTGTATACATGGGCAAAATAGATATGATTATGTTTCATTTCGAGATCTTTCACTTCAATCTCTTTCAGGCCAAGTATATATGTATTTTCAAGAGGAGCTCCATCTCTCCACGAATGTTCAGGAACTAGCGTCGCACCAATCTTTTCATATTCTTCATCCGGAAATATTCTCATCGCAGACTTTTCTACGATTAGCTCGATTCCAAGATCGATAAGTTTCTTAGCGTTTGAAGGAGTAAGTGCACATCTCCTTTCGTTTTCTTTGGTTTCACTTCTTAACCACAATGTTTTTTCCATTAGCTTTTTATATCCTGTAATGACTTATCTCTTTCTACTCGTGTATTATCCATACTAAGTAGCATACGCATATCTTTAAAAAATAACCTCGGAAAGATCATTAAAATAAACAAATATGATACATAATTCAATATTTCAGTTGTCGTAAAATATCTTCCTATAATAGAGACCATTATACCACTAATAATATTTGGTGCGACAAATGATAGATCGACAAGAGAGAATACTCTCGTCATATATTTTGTCTCAACCTTGTGTGATACATAGTTAAGCTGATTCGTCATACTAACCAGGACAACTATTCCCCATATGAAAATAATGAAGCAAGAAAGAGGAAAGTATCTTGCTTGAAGCCATAGAATCATCATTATAGGCTCTAGACAAATAGCTGCTATTATTATGCGACCAATATAGAACTTTTTTGAAAGAACTCCACCTAGCCAGCCTCCGATAAGTCCACCTAGCCCAAAAAATGAGAGCGCTATTCCATATGATCTTTCATCTAATTTCATGACTTCGACAAAGTATGGAAGAAATAGCGGAATCAAAAAGCCTATACAAAAACCAGCGCTCGCTGAAGTGGATATTAAGGCAAAAAGATCTTTTCTTTTAAAGATAAAAGATAATCCTTCTTTCACATCAGAGAATACATTGCTATTTTCTTTTGTTTGATCTTTCTTTTTATAGACAATACTTCCAACAAGAAAGATACCAATGAAGTATGTAAAAAGATCAAATGTTAGAACTTCTGTTAAACCTCTAAAGTGAGTAAATAGATACGCACCTAGGAATGGACCGATGATATGAAGAATTGCAAAGGTCGATCCAAAGAGTCCATTTGCCTTTGAAATATCTGCGCCAGGAACAATGTCATTTGTTAATGATTGGCGAGTTGGGTTGTAAATACCAGTGAAGAGAGCAATTAGCCCGTCTGCA
>CAWUIU010000096.1:0-9781 GCA_963922285.1 uncultured Oligoflexia bacterium
TGAGTCTTATACTCTATAAACTCTTATAAAACTCAAGACTCTCTGGATTCATCACCGCTTCAATATTATTAAGAGACTTGCCATTAATAAGTTTTGTGACGGCCATTTCCATCTTCTTGCCAGAACGAGTATATGGAATTCCCTTTGTCTGGATTACTCGTCTTGGAATATGTCTTGGAGTTGTATTATCTTTAATACGTTTTTTTATTTCTTTAATTTGTTCTGTACTCAGTTCTGAATCGTCTTTCGTTTTCACGAAGAGCCAGACATCAACATCACCATCAATTTGTTTTCCAACACAGACCGTGTCTTCAACATAATTAAGTGTTTCAGTTTGGCGATAGATCTCAGCTGTTCCAATGCGAACTCCACCAGGATTTAAAGTAGCATCACTTCTACCAAGGACTTGAATTCCTTGATCGGTGATCTTTATATAATCACCATGGTGCCAGACTCCAGGTATTTCATTGAAGTACGCTGAATTGATTCTTTCATTACCCTCATCGGCTAAGAAGTAAATTGGCCTCGATGGAAAACTCTTTTCACACACAAGCTCACCTTCGCTTCCGATAACAGCTTTATGATTTTCATCATAGGCAGTAGCGGCCATCCCAAGACCAGCGACTTGTAGATTTCCACTATAGACTGGTTCAATTGGACACCCTAGAAAGAAGCAGCCAATAATATCAGTTCCACCAGAAATCGATGCTAATAAAAGATCCTTACCAAAATTATTGTAAACATACTCATACTGATCTTCTAGAAGAGGAGCACCAGTTGAAAGGACAGTTTCTAAACTTGTAAGATCAAGGTCATCAAACTTCATTCCCGTATCACTTAGAGCTCTTAAAAACTTAGGAGATGTTCCAAATATATTTATTTTTTCTTCTTCTATAAGTTTGAGATAATCCTTAAAAGTCGGATAAGCAGGAGATCCTTCATAGAGAACTGTCTTAGCTCCAAAATAGAGACTTGATACAAGCCAATTCCACATCATCCAACCACAAGTGGTGAAAAAGAAAATGGTCTTATCTTCTTTTAAATCAGTATGGAGCCCAAGTTCTTTTACATGCTGAAGTAGAGTTCCCCCAACACTATGGACGATACACTTTGGCTTCCCAGTGGTTCCGGAACTATACATAATGTAGAGTGGATCCGAGAAGTTATTAAGAGTGTATTCAATCTCACCTTCATTTGGCACTACAACATCGTGAAAGTAGACGGCATTTTCTATTCCCGTAATGTCTTCAGATCGATTTAAGAAGTCGACAAAGATCACCTTTTCAATAGAGTCGACTTTAGAGCATACTTCTTTTACTCGATCTCGAATATCAAAGTACTTACCGTTGTACTCATAACCAGCAACAGTAACGAGAACCTTAGGGCGACTTTGCCCGAAACGATCAACGACGCCTTCAATACCAAAATCTGCACTCGTCGAAGTAAAAGTTCCACCAAGAGAAGTTACGCCAAGCATAGAAATGGCAGTATGTTCAATATTTGGCATATAACAAGCGAGAACATCTCTTTTAGAAATACTTCCTTTAAGATAGGTCTGCATTCCCTTAACGAGAGCTCGTAATTCTTTAAATGTTACCTCACGCCTATTTCCACTTTCATGACGTGAGACAAAAGCAATATTAGAATCCTTACCTTTATTAAGGAGGTTCTTCGCAAAATTTAATTTAACATTTGGAAACCAGCCATAAGATTTAAAAGAATTATCTGTATTATGAGGTTCGAGATCCCCAGAATACTCAATATCAAAGTATTCAAATAAAGACGCCCAAAACTCTCCATTTTCCTCTATCGAGTATCGATGAAGCTCATGATAATTTTCTATAGATAAATTCTTCTTCTTATTTGTAAAAGATAAAAAGGAGTGAATCTCACTCCCCTTTATTCTTTCTTCGCTTGGTTTCCAAATTGGCATAGTAATGACCTAAATTAAATCCTTAAGAGCGCTTGAGCTCTTTTGCTCAACGTCTGCGTGAAGAGAGTTTCCATGTGAGTCCATCGTTACAACAACAGGAAATTCTTTAACAGTTAATTCCCAAATTGCTTCAGGTGAACCAAGATCACGCCAGTAAACATTATCGACAGACTTAATCTTCTCAGCAAGTACTTGTGCTGCTCCACCAATAGCATGGAAATAGACACAACCATAGTCCTGGCAACCTTTTAGGGTTTTTGGACCCATTCCACCCTTACCAATTACTCCAACGATTCCATGATCTCTCATGACTTCCCATTGATATGGCTCTTCACGAATGGAAGTTGTTGGACCTGCAGCTTTCACTTCATACTTACCATCTTTTTCCAGGACAACTGGACCACAGTGATAAATAATTTGATTTTCGAGATTTACAGGAGGCTCAACACCATCATGAATTCTCTTATGAACAGCATCTCTTCCTGTATACATTTTTCCAGAAATGAGAACCATGTCACCGACCTTTAGGTCTCTTATATCTTCTTTTTTAAATGGATAATCTAATCTTTTCATATTTCTTAACCTTTATCCTAGTAAAGCCACTTCGCAATACTTGAGTCGTTCTTTAAACTTACACCATGTCTTCGATAGGCCCAGCACATATAAGATACTGAAACAAAGAATGAAGCTGGCAGACGATTTAGATGACCAACTTTACAACCTAGAAGAGTTGTCTTGCCACCAAAGCCCATTGGACCAATTCCAAGTTTATTTGCAGTTTCAACTATGTCTTTTTCAAGATTAGCTAATTCCTCGATTGAATTCGTGTCATCAAGAGCTCTAAAAAGTTGTTCTTTGGATTCAATATATCCTGATCCTCTATCTCCACCGATACAAACTCCGAGAACTCCTGGACCACAACCTTTCCCCTGAGCCTTTTGAACAGCATCAAGAATAGCTTTTCTTACTCCATCAAGGTCACGACCAGCACCAATTTCTTGGTTTGGAAGAGAGTATTGCGCTCCAACATTTTCACATCCTCCGCCTTTGAGCATAAGTCTTACTTCAACAGTGTTCTTACTATGCTCATGAAAGTGTATACTTGGATGCCCAGGACCTAAATTCATCGTATCGTTTGTACCTTTTAGAGAATCAACTGAATTCTGTCTGAGGTAACCAACTTCAGTGGCGTGAACAACGGCTTTTTCAACAACTTTAGTAAATGCCGTTTGATTAAATCCTACCGGATGAGCAACATTAAAAATGATTGTTCCAGTATCTTGGCATAGAGGCTGAGACTTTTTCTTCGCCAGCTCAATATTTGCCTTAATAATATTCATTGCATATTCCGCGCTTGTATTCTTTTCTTCTTTTGCAAGAGCTTCTAAGACGACCTTTTGAATATCATCTGGAATAACAGTTGAAGTAACTCTGATTAACTCGAGAATTGAATCAAAGAGAGTTTTACTGTCACCAGCCTTCTTCTTTGCTTTAGGCGCAGCTTTCTTAACTGCTTTTTTCTTTGTTGCTTTCTTTGTTACTTTTTTCTTCGTAGCCTTCTTAGCGACTTTTTTCTTACCAGCTTTCTTTGCTACTTTTTTCTTAACTGCTTTCTTTGCTACTTTTTTCTTAACAGCCTTCTTTGCAGTTTTTTTCTTAACTGCTTTCTTTGCTACTTTTTTCTTTGTGGCTTTTTTAGCTACTTTTTTTGCTACTTTCTTCTTGGCAGCTTTCTTCGCGACCTTCTTCTTCGTTGCTTTTTTCTTAGTAGATTTTTTTGCTACTCTCTTCTTCGCAGTTTTCTTTGCTACTTTTTTCTTTGTAACTTTCTTAGCAACCTTCTTTTTCGTTGCTTTTTTAGCTACTTTTTTCTTCGTCGCTTTTTTCTTGGCCATTTCTTTGTCCTTTTATAAATCTTAGTTAACTTGAAAAAATCTTCCAAATTCATGTGCGTATTTTTGAGTAATCATTCCATAGCCAGGAAGATTCTTACCTTCAATATCATTATTCTTACCAAAGCCTTTCACACCCCAAGAGTTCTTAAAGTAGTAAACACCTTTATAAGTAAATTCTTTCCATGACCCATCTTCCATCTGCATGCGCGATGTCACGACTTTATCATCGTCATAACCTACAAGAACAACAGAGTGACCACCACCTTTCTCACCAGAGATTCGACGATCTCTCGTCCCCACTTCAGGATAAGTGACAATTCCTTGGAAAAACTTCTCTTTATCACGTTCTTGAATTTCTAACGTCGTGGTTTTAGAGCTATTCCAAGAACCATAGTAGAGTTTTAGTCCCATGATGACAGATTGACCTTTACTAAGTAGCTTCTTAACGGAACTTGTGTATTTTAATTTATAAGAATTTCGATACTTGAATAATCGCCCCTGATATTTGTCACGATTCTTATTAGCTTCATTTCTTATAACAAAAAAATCTTTATCTTTGACGAGTAGATCTGCGACAGACATATCATAGAGAGTTGGATCGCGATGGCCCCATAGACAACTTGCAAGAAAGTCTTCAAGGCCAGGGAGATCAAAATGTCCACACCTAGGTCTGGCCAATGGATGATCATCAAGAGTTAACCATTTTAGTCCAATATAAGGCCAAGTTTCTTCAAAGACAAAACCACTTTCCAGAATTGCTTTCATATTCTTTGAAGTCGATGATCCTTCAGTGGTCTTATCTTTCATGATGATATATTCCATGTACTCTTCAGAGAGATCGATTTCATCTTTACCGAAATAGCCTTTTTTAATCATTAAATGTTCAAGAATTCCTATTGATGAGAACATGGTACATGTACCGCGTTTACCTTGTGACTTTGGAATTGTCTGTAAATCAATCATCGCCAGAATATCTGTTTTACTTGGCAAATTATTTTTATTCACACCGGACAGGTCATCAATTGTTGGTGCGCCAAAATCATAAGTTTTTAAATCAAAATTATCGTATTCAACTTCAGCAGAAGCATAGCTGAAATTTAATGTTAAAATGAAAACAAACAGCGAAATTATCGCCTTCCTTGTACTATTCATAATCGATTCCATGTGACTAAATTGATTGTAGTATTTTTTCATTTCATACTTTTTTTGACAAGTATTTCACTAATAAAATTAGGTCTTTTCACAAGATAAAAACCTTTACTAAAAGTTGAATCAAGTGCATCTTTAGACGAATGATTACTCTTAGTGGATTAAACGATAAACAACGCGAAGCGGCTGATACCATCGATGGTCCAGTCCTTATTCTGGCAGGTGCAGGTAGTGGTAAAACAAGAACACTCACCTATCGTATAGCGCACATGGTCGACAATCTACAAATTCCTGGAAAAAATATTCTAGCTGTTAGTTTTACAAATAAGGCCGCTAAAGAAATGCGAGAGAGAGTCATTGCTCTTCTTGGAAAGCGCAAGGCCCGAGGTATGACATTAGCAACTTTTCATTCACTCGGTTTAAAAATCTTAAAAAAAGAGATTGAACATCTTGGCTATCATAAGAACTTTTCGATTTATGATACAACAGATCAGTTAGCTATTATTCGCGAGGCCCTAAAAAAGTATCATGCAGAAAAGACTTTTAAGCGGGAACAGATTGCTTCTTTTATTGGTAAACTAAAAAATGCCGGTATTACTCCTGATGAATTTCCTGACAGTGAATTTTTTGATGATGAAGACCCTTATTCTCATGCCACGAATTATGTTTATGAATTCTATCAAGAAAAGCTTAAGTTTTATAATGCCATCGACTTTGATGATATTCTACTTTTAACTGTTCGACTTTTTGACCTTAGGCCTGAACTTGCTGAGCAATATAGTGATGAATTCAAATACATCATGGTCGATGAGTATCAAGATACGAATCCACTACAATTTGAATTAATTATGCACCTTACAAAAATGCATAATAACTTATGTGTTGTTGGTGATGATGATCAGGCTATCTATTCATTTCGAGGTGCTGATATTTCAAATATTCTTAACTTTGAAGCTAATTTTCCTGGTGCAAAAGTTGTTAAACTCGAACAAAATTATCGTTCCATGGCACCAATTTTAAAATTGGCCAACGAGGTTATTAAGGAGAATAAGAATAGAAGAGAAAAAACTCTCTGGTCAGATAAAGAAACTGATGACAAACCTGTTCTTTGGTCCATGGCCGACAGTGATCATGAGGCCGCAGTCGTCGTCGAAGCAATTGTAAAACATCAAGCCCAGGGAAAGCATTTAGGTGACATTGCTATTCTTTATCGAAGTAATACCCAAATTCTACCATTTGAAGAGCAGCTAAGAATCTCTCAAGTACCTTATACTATTATTGGTGGTCAGAAGTTCTATGAAAAGAAAGAAGTAAAAGATCTTATTGGTTATCTCTCAGTTATCAAGAACTCTGCAGATCAACTTTCACTTAGAAGAATCCTAAATGTCCCAGCGAGAGGAATAGGTATAAAGACTCTTGAAAAGTTTGTCGAACGAAGCGAGGCTTATAATATCAATCTCTATGAAGCGATGAAAGAAATTCCAGAATTAGCAGAGTCGAGAAAAGATAAAATTGTAGCCTTCACAAGTATAATTGATGAAGCCGTGGATATCTTTGAAAAGAATCCACTCAGCCAAGCAATCTCTGTCCTTGTTGAAAGAATTAATTACTTTCAATTCATTGAGAAGTCTTATGAAAGTGCGAAACAAGTTGAAAGAAGAAAGAATGATATTCATCAATTTATTGAATCAGCAAAGAGATTCGAAGAGTTTTTTAAAGAAGGCGCAACTCTTAGTAACTTTCTAGAGAAATTACTTTTGCAAGACTCACAAGATAATCAAGATGGCGACGAAGTTGAGGATGATGACGTAAGAAAGAATGAAGTCACTCTTATGACTCTTCATTCTTCTAAAGGTCTTGAATTTGATACCGTCTTTCTCGTTGGTATGGAAGAAGAGTTACTTCCTCATAAACGTTCACTAATGGAAGGCAATGTGGATGAAGAAAGAAGACTTTGCTACGTTGGTATCACTCGTGCTCAAAGAAAGCTCATCATGACCTATTGTAAACAGAGAAAGCTCTACGGTACGGTTACACCAAGACATAAGAGTCGCTTTATCAATGAACTTGATAAGCATGGATTCTTTGTTGAACAGGATCGTGAAAGCTTTGGACACCTTGGTAGTGAAGAAGAAATTCAAGAATATAAATCAAGTTTCTTTTCTAACCTTATGGGCTTACTTGATGAAGAGAAATAAAAAAAGCACCCGAAGGTGCTCTTTTTATTACTCATTATCTTCAACGTATTCAAAATTAGGATTATTATACATATTAGCGCATGAATCAACGGCATCAAATTCAACATGACTAGAAAATACCATACTCAAAGCATCACCAAGTTCATCAAAGAAACCATTATATTTTGATTGAATAGTTTTACCTGAAACCACTTCTTGACCATTAATATTACCTTTAACAATTTCGTAATACTCATATGTTCTTGGTCGATAAATATCTCTTTTTGAATGTTTCATGACAGAGAAAGTAGCTTCTTCAGAGTTTGTCGTTAGCGTAAAACCTTTACTCTCTAAATTTGCTTTTGCATCCTCCGAGATTTCACGACCTGTTTCTTGATCGACAATATAAAGACTACAGTCTTGTGTGTTAGCAAAAGTTGAAAGTGTAGAAAGAGCGAGAACTCCAAGAATCATTTTTTTCATGATAACTCCTATTATTATTTTCGAGGGAAACTATCACTAAAATGAATTATATTGAACAAAATAAAACGCAGTGCGAAAAATATACATATACAATAGTTAAGTATCCGATATTACTAGATAGCTAAATAAATCATCTCAGCAGTAATGGCCATACTCTTTGCGAAGCTCTGGGCTTCAGTCATTCTTTGCTACTTATCAGTTTCTTCCCAAAAGCGATGAATCATAACTGCTGCCAAGAAGACAAAGAATACCAGTCCATAGCCAGCGATCGACCTTGTTTCTTTAAAATTTAAAAGAACTCCGCCAATAATGAGTGCGATACCTGATACCCATACAAGGATTCTCGGATCTTTAAACTTTCTCTTATGCATGTATTCTTCTAAAACTTCAGTATTATAGAAGTGATTGATGCCGTTAAAGATAAAGAATAGACATAAAAGCAGATAAGGAAGAACTTAATTGTAAACATCGAAACCTCTAGTCAAATTTTAAAATTACAGTTTGTGCAGATAAACCTGGCAAGAAAGAAAACACAGCTTGTGCTGGATTTCTCCTTACTTCGACAGAGAGATTAGAAATAGTATCGCAACGAATATCATTCTCTTCAAGTAGTGATCGAATATTTACTTCCTGTACACCAAAACCACTTAATGAGTAGCGAAAGTCTTTAGTTTGGTTACCATTTACTCCCCACTCATTTTGAGAATAACAGAACTTCGAAGAAATTTTTACACCACTAGTACATGAAACGAAAATCAGTAATAGAAAAATAGAAATAGCTGATCTAATTTGCACCCTTTTTAACTCCCCAACCACTATAAGTTATTGTTGAAGGAATATAAATGCCAAAACTTAAGTACATGAGAAAATGATCGAGAAAACCCTGACTTTGAACGATTGATACATTTCCTACATTCTCAACATCATACCCTCTAAAATACTCATCAAAACTATAGATATGTTCATCAGGAATAATTCCCCATAAGAATGATTCATGCTTTTTACTAATCTCAATATATTTTTTTCGCGATTTATCCATCGAGGAAACTTTTATTGGTAAATCTCCATTAGATTGAAACTTAATATTTGCACAAGAAATTAATATGAAACTTATAAATATATAAATAAGACTAGTTGCCTTCAAACTTAGCTTCTCGCTTATCTAGAAGAGCGGCAATCCCTTCATGATGGTCATTCATTCTTTGAGAGATTCCCTGATATGCACTCATTAGATTTAAATGATCGTTAAGGTTTGAGTTTAAAGATTGTTTAAGAGCTAATTTTGTTAGCTGTACTGCTCCTGGAGCATTAGCAGCAATTTTTGTTGCTATCTTTTGAACATAATCTTTTAATGTCTCATGCTCAACAACTTCATTAATCAGACCAAAGTCTTTCATGGTCTTAGCATCATAAATGTCTCCGGTAAGATACATTTCACTTGCACGAGTATGACCAATAGCTCTCGTTAAGAAATATGGTCCCCCATCTCCAGGAACAAGTGATAGTTTGGTAAAAGTCTCACCAAACTTCGCCTTTGTACTAGCGTAACGTAAGTCACACATGGCAACGAGATCACAACCTGCACCAATGGCCGCACCATTTATCATAGCGATGATTGGTTTTTGCAAAGATTCAATTGTACGAGGAATTTCTTGGATCCCAAAGTGATAACGATTACGTAACTCAAAAGATTCGCCGGCAAACATACCAGTCTTATCTTTCATTGCCTTAACATCACCACCAGCACAAAAAGCCTTTCCTCGACCAGATAGGACAATAACTCTTACATCTGGATTACGATCGGCTTCTCTTAAAGTCTTCGTTAAAGACTCAATGACTTCAGAACTCAAGGCATTACTTTGTGCTTCATTGCAAATTTCGACCCATTGAATATGATTTTCCACTTTTGTTGCAAGCCCAGCTAATTCAACCATTATGAGCGTCCTTCTTTCGCCAGATAATACTTTGAGCCACCGACTTTTCCTAGTTCACCAAGAATATATTTAGAAGCTGCATGAAGTTTATCTTCATTGATTCCAGTTTCGATGCCCATTTTGTGGAACATATTGACGACATCATCAGTTGCGACATTACCAGTTGCCCCATTTGCGTATGGACAGCCACCAAGACCGGCAACAGAAGAG
>CAWUIU010000097.1:0-9779 GCA_963922285.1 uncultured Oligoflexia bacterium
TTCATCGATATCATCGACCTTAGTAAAGAGCATATCTTTAACAAGACCCCTTACCTGACCTGTTGAAAGGATTTCGATATGATAATCACAATATTGCTTTCGCGATTCAAGTAACTTGTTAAGTGGATCGATGAAACGAAAGACCACAAGAATAGTCAAGGTGATAATAGAAGACACAAATGGAAAGCCAAGGCCAACTGTCATACCAATTGCACCGACAGTCCAAATACCAGCTGCTGTCGTTAGGCCAATAATATTACCTCGACTTTGTAAAATTGCACCTGCTCCAAGAAAACCAATACCTGATACAATTTGTGCAGCAGTTCGATTTGGGTCAAAGACAATTCCCTGATGGTCTAATTGCAATGGAAGCTGCGAGACACTAGTATAAACACAAGCACCAAGACAAATAAGCATATTAGTCTTTAAACCAGCAGCCTTCATTTTCTTTTCTCGGTCCCAACCTATAATCCCACCTAAGAGAATGGCAATAACGACTTTAATACCAAAGCCAAAATAAAGAGGAACATGTCCAAGAAATTCAATATAGGTTGTCTTCATAGAACTCCAATTGTCATATTTTACAAACTGTGTAACAATTATCTTACAATTGTAACCTATTGGAAGTCCATATGAAAAGAGCATATCCTGTCCACTTCTTATCAATCTTAACAGATGAGTGGCTGGCAATAAGAGCCTCTCTGACTATGAAGGAACATATATACTCAAAGGGGAACCATCTTGAAAAGTTTACCCCGAGTTTTCCAATTCAAGCTTACCGTTTACTTAATGCTTATCAATTTATCATGAAAATCATTATCAAGAATGAGGATCAGGAAGTCATTTTTGAAAAAGTTTATGAATCAGACTCATTTGGTACATTTCAATTAAAAATTCCTCTCAATGAAAATATGAAAGAAGATGGTGCTGTCCATATCATTGAAGCATATGAGATTGGAAAGATAAAGGCCCTTGAAGTGCTTTTAGGAACCTATCTTCCCGTTAACTTAAAAAATGAAAAAAAATTTATTATTTGTGACTTCGATAAAACTCTTGTTCATACCAAGTATTCGAGCCCAGAAGAAATTTATAAGTCTTTAACGAGCCCTATTAATGAATTTCCAATCATCCCTGAATCAATTGAAATTCTAAATAAGTATTGTGACCAAGGTTATCATCCTTTTATCCTTTCAGCCTCTCCCCATTTTTATGAGAACGCTATAAGAGATTGGTTATATGCTAATAATATTTTTTCTGCAGGAATCTTTTTAAAGGACTACCGAAAAGTCTTCTCTTTCTTTGAAAGTGACTTAAGCCCGAAAGACCTTAAAGCACAGGGTCTTTATAAACTTAATCATTTACTCGATATCGTTTATATGACCGGGGTACCTGAAGAATTGGTACTAATGGGTGATAATTTTGAATCTGACCCACTCATCTACTTAACCTTCTACGAGCTTTTTCATGGGGAATCTGAACCCACTCAAATTTGGAAAAAACTCAAGGTGTCAGAAGCTTTTAGGCTCAATCATAAACAAAATAGTTTATTATTGAATAAAATTTTTCAACTTACTGATAATATTAAAAGGGTCCATAAGAAACCTAAAATAAAAATTTATATTCGTAAGAAAGCTGATGAAGCTCAAATTGATCTACCGGATAATTTTCAATATGGTGCAGATGCTATTGATCTTTACAAGAGTCACGTACTTGATATCAAAAGAGATACTAAGAAAATAACAGCTCAGGCGCCCACAGAATAACCTGACCAATACATATGAACAGTCCTGTTCGATGAAACTTCGTTGCAAATTCAGGTGATAACCTTTTGGAAATCTCTTTAATCAGCGGAAGCTCATGAAATTTTATTGGAGTAAGTTCTAAGAAGATCCTAATTGTACTCAAAAGAACACAAACGGCAATAATATACTTATTGCTTGGATTTACGAGTGAAATTAAAATATTATCCATGACATCAACTCCGAAAAATCAGGAAATTTCTATTATTAGCCTCTTCGGAGATGAAGCAGAAGCGTTTTACCAATTAGGTCTAAAAGATCGCCAGGGAGTAGATTCTTCCCTTCATCATATAAACTCTCTCATCTCAACTCCATGGCCAATTATAAATTCAACAATTCATGGGCTTGGAAAAAACATACTAGACAGAATCACTCTACCATCAAATCACTACTCTCTTTTGTTGAAGTCATATTCTGAAGGTCTGCAAAAAGATGTCAAAGATGTACAATTCTCACTTGCTGTACCTGAGATTTGTGCATTCTTTAGCTTATGGGCACCAAATTTAAAGTCCATAAATTTTGGCTGCTCAAGCTTTTTCTCTCTTGATAAGAACAATAACCCCATTCACACGAGGATTTTAGATTTTCCTCTTAAAGATACCTATGACTCTGGAGAAAGAGTTATTATAAACTCCTATAAGAATCGAAACAAAACCATAAGCTTTTCAAGTTGTGGTCAACCATTTTCTGGTATGACCTCTATGAACGACAAGGGTCTAACTCTTGGTGTTCATCAAAAGTTTACAGATAATTTTAATCAACATGGGCAATCTATCTTTTATCTCCTTCATGAACTCATACATCAATGTGATGATACAAAAGATGCACTAGAATTTTTAAAGCACCATCAATCTCTTACTTGTTGGAACTTTAATCTTCTTGATAAGAATGGAAAAGTGCTAAGCGCTGATCTAAGTGGTGGAGAGCTCCACTATAAAGAATACGATATTGAGGATGAACCCGTTTATCAGTGCAACGAATTATTAAATAAAGACCTTGATCAAAACAACTTTCTTCCTAGTGGAATAAATGAATACAATCAGCAAAGAAAAAAGGCTGCCAAGACAATCATGAACAAATTAAAAGATCATGAAAAACTAGATAAAACAGATATCTTAAAAACAATTACGACTCCTTTAAATCGCAAGTCGTATCATATCTCACCAGTCACTTTATCTTCTGTGGCCTGTGTCAGTTTTTCTCCAAATGATCAATCCGTTGCTTTTATCCCAGGAGAAGCACCGAAAATATGTAGTGGAGAGATCAAGACAATGAGCAATGTCTTTGATCGCTATGAAGTAAATGTAAAGAAAGTAAGAACAAGCGCACAAGTCTATAAAACAAAATTAGGTCTCAGGCATCTTTCACAAGCTCAATCAGCATTTGATTTAAATGACTTTAGTAAGTGCTATCACTCACTACAAATGGCCCAACTTAGTTTCTCAACTCCATATCTAAGAGCAATTAGTCACTTTTATTTCGCTGTCGTCCAATATATTAATGAAGATCATCCAATAGTTTTAGGCCATATTCAAGAAGAACTAAGAAATATATATGATGATTTAAGTCCTTATTTTAAAGATCTTGCCAAAATTATTGATCAAAGAATCTGTCGACTCATCAACTCTAGAATCACGATTGATGATGAATTTTCTTTTGAAAACTTAAAAGAGAGATTTATCACTGAATCACAGGCATCAGTAACGAAACATAAGATTCTAAAGAAACTTACCTTCTTACACATTGATGTCTACGATGTTATTTTCCTTTAAAAACAATAACGTTATCACCATAGATTTTATAATCAAATGACCATTTATTGGCTATCCACTCAATTGTTTCTCTACGATAGAAAACGATATGGGTCATATCATTTTTATAATACCAGTTTTTAAAGTCAATTGAATCATCGTAGATCTTTGTCATAACACCTAGGAGTGCATTTTCTTTCAGCAATGGTCTGATTTGATCGATAACCTTATCAGGTCTTTGTAAATGTTCGAAGACTTCTGTAGAAGTAACAAAGTCATATTGCTTATCAAATACAGATTTATCGTTTTTATAAAAAGGATCATAAAGATCCATATCATAGCCATTCTCTTTAAAGAGTAAATTCAATGTTGGCCCGGGCCCACAGCCAAAGTCCAGTCCAACATGACCATCTTTTAGATCACCCAAAATTGGTCGAACAATCTGCATTAAAAAATCACAATAGCCTTTGTTATCTGGAGTATTTTGATGAAAGTCATAGAGCCTTTTTTCTTCATCAGATGTTAAATAAAACTGAGTTCCAGTAAAAACTAAATGACAATCATGACAAGTGTAATAGTCTCTTTTACGATCTTTTACGAATTTTTGATGGTTTTCACCGCGACAAAGAGGACAATTCAAAGTAACCACCTTTTTATTATTTCTTAGAAAAGTTATAGTGCCCTGAATTGACAAAACCAACCACAACTCCAAAGACTATATACTGTAAAATGTAAAACTTTGAAAAGACTGGAAAGTGAATTTCATAAATTATTAATTCTTTATCTACAATAAGTTTGGCGACAGCTCCAATCAATCCATAAGATTACGTGATATGTGTTGCCATCTTAAATAAAACAAGTCCTAAAATTATAAAAAGGGATGAGCTCGTTTTATTAAGAACACATCTAAAGAGAAAGGTAGATAAAATGTTAAAATAAGTGCAAAAAGCATTATGATAACTTTGTATATTAATGCCCTTAAGAAGAATTACCAAACTATTTTTAGTTCATCATTTTTTAAATTGCTGATTTGGTTTACATTTAAAGTAAAGTCATCACCGAAAATCTCAACAGAGCTTATTTTCATTCTTACTCATAAGAATAATATCGTCCATCTTAAAAGAAATTTTCCTCCTTATCAGGCTAGCTTCTTCAAATAGAGCAAGTAAACAAGTTGCCTTTACCTATTTTCCATATTTAAAATAAAAAAAAACCTTTAGTCACAGCTAACTTGCTACAATCACATAAAATTTTTATAAGTTGGTTACACAACCTTTGCAAATATTGGAAAGATTTTCATCTTCTGATGTTTTCAATCATGAAAACAGCAAGGCTAGCCGATAGCAAGTAAATAGGAAGGAAATGTGAAAAGTAAGTCTGGCGTGAGAGATCTTTTAAAATTAGTCAAAAAAGGTATTGTAAACAATACTGCCGAGTACTTACCAATATCTGTAATCAATTCAATTATCCTTAAAAACATTAACTTAGTTGATAGTTATGTTGAAGATATGACTTTTGAGATTGCTCAAACCGAAAAAGATCTCGAACAAGCATTCCATCTTCTCTACAAAGCCTATGTAGCAGAAGGCTTTATGGATGAAAATGAGTTTGAATTACGAGTAACTCCCTATCATGCACTTCCTACCACATGTACTATAGTTGCGAAAATAAAAGATGAAGTTATTGCGACTGTATCCATTGTTAAATCAAGTAACTTTGGTATTCCATTAGAGTCTGCAATATGTATTGATGGAATAAAAGATAAAGCACATCAAAATGTTGCTGAAATATCAGCTCTTGCCGTAAAAAAAGAATACCGCAAAGAATCAGGAAAAGTTCTCTTTCCAATTATGAAATACCTCTATTTCTATTCAAGAGACTACATAAATATTGACTATATGCTAATTGCGGTTCATCCAACTTCATTTACCTTCTATGAAGCCTTGTTTGGTTTCAAAAAGCTTGAAGCTGAAGTGATTGAAGAATATAGTTTTGTAAATAATGCAGCAATGCAAGCTGGCTATATGGATATGAAAGAGGCCGAAACATATATAATAAGCAATTTTATTAACCAGCCTCCAGAGAGCAATCTCTTTCAATATATGCTAAGATTCGAAGATAAACGTTTTAACTTTCCAGACCGAGAAATAAAAAAAGCATTTGACTCAGTCATGAATAATGATCTCTTTATCAAATTCTTCATTGAAAGATCAGACGCTATTAATGACTTTTCACCAAGACAAATGACGATACTTCTAGATATCTTCAAAGACTTAAAAGACCAATTACCACCAGAGGTACTTTCTCAGCTTGTATTAGATCACGGCCATCATTTCTTCTCAAGAAGAAGTTATCGCTGTTCAGTCTATTTTGCTTGTCGACTTTACTATAGTGAAGAAGACTATATTGAAACGACAATCATTGAAGCAAGTTATGGTGGTTTTGGCGTTGTTCTTAATAAAGCACCTGAATTAAATGAATCATATGCTTTTAAAATAAAAGTTGGCGACTACAACATCGTTGAACTAGAAGCCGAGAATGTTTCAGATTTAAAGTGCGGAATTTATGGCTTTAAAATAAATCGCTTTAATCGTTTGTGGTATGCGAATATAAAAGAGATCTTAGAAGGCATTGATTGTAAAATTTCTGCTTAGAGCTCACTATCAAGAATCTCTTTTAACTTCTTACTAAGTGGATGATGGGGATTGATAGCAGTATAGAAAGGCTCTTTCTTCGTACAAAAAACTTTCTTTACTTCTTCTTTAAAACTATAATCAGCAACTCTTCTCTCTTCTAAGAATAAATTTATTCTTTTTAATTTAACCAATTCAAACAAGCGATCTCCAGGATTTTTACCACTGAGTATCATAACTTTATCTTTATTTTTTTTGATATATGAATCAAATTCTTCGCCGTAGGAATAATTAGAAATTACTCCCAATTTAAAACGACTAATGTCAGATAACTTCTTAACATCAAGATCCTGATTTACAGTAAAGGCACAGTTTTGATAGTAAGAAATTCTCTTTTTTGGATAGATTAAATTCGGAGCTTCGCTCTTAGCAGCAGTCACAAGCCCTGCCACATTTTTATTCTCCGCCATTCTTAAGGCTCGAGACCAAGGAAGAATTTTGACCTCTAATTTAATCTGGTGCTTTGATAGGATTTTCCTCAACTTCTCAACGACATATCCTTTCGTTTGAAAATGCCCACAAGTGTAGGGACACCAATCAGCTGCTAAGAATGAAACTTTATCCTGAGCAAATAAGTTAAAGAATATAAGAAAAATTAAGAACCATTTCATTTCAAGCTACTCTAGCATTATTTCATTTTCTTTAGTAGATTGATATAAAAAATACGTACCTTAATCTCGTGTATATTCCTTACGATGACTCTATATCATGACAATCAATAAGCCTCATGTATTAATCAAGTAGCGCTAAGTATCTGTTTACTTGTAAGTTTTATCCTGAGAAATAGTTAATATAAAGAAATTTAATCTCTTAGAATTTTTGGCCCCAAAGAAATTACCTTAAATCTTACTTTGTTTAACTACAGTCCAAGGCAACTTAATAAACACTCTCGTATTTTGCGGAGTGATTTAAATGAAATTTCTATCAAAATCAATAGAAAGAAATCGGCGAAAGAACTTTTGGCAAATATGAGGGTTGATAATAATATTTTGACTAAAGTTTTTAAGTTGATTTGTCGATATTCAATTAAACTTGCTTTAAAGGAAAAAATAATGAGAACTTTGGCTATAACTCTTATTGTACTTACAACAAATACTAGCTTTGCTGCTTCGAAATGCCAGGACTTTGTTAAAGCAATATTTAATCAATATGGGCTCTCTTTGCCTGGAACGAGTAATTTTCCTGCTCATGGAAATTTCAATTTAGAAAATTTTGACCAATTCATGCCTGAGTTTACTATTACTACTACTCCAAGAAAAGTTTCGAAAGAAAGTTCAAAATATAAGAAAGCGAAGTTAATAACGAGAAAAGACCATCTTTTCTTTTCCGGTAAAGTAATTGAAGACGGAACCTACCAATTTATTGTTGCCGAGATTAGACCAGAGCCAAAAAGAGGCTTAGGTGAGAATAATATTGATATGATATTTGACAAGCCTCAGCCAATTACTCATAGATTTATGTTTTCAAAAGATTGTAAGTTTAAAGGTTATGCTGTTAACATGCTCCCTCCTGCATTGAGCATAAAAAAGGCTGGTTTTGAAGTGTCAGCTGATAATGCTTGCAAATTTGATGATCCAGCTCCACAACCAGGGAAACTTAACGCTCACAAAGTGGGAGGACGCAAAACATTTATAACAACCTCCAAATTAAATCTCTCTAAAGGTGGTCTACTCAAAAAAGAAACTAAAATGACTGAAGATTATATCTCATTAATGTATCCAGATTATTATAGAAAGCTATGTGCACTTGCTAAAGAGTCAACCAAGGATGAAGAGCTTGAACAGAACTTTCAAGAGAAAAATAAGGGCTCAAAGTCAGTAAGTTTATAATATTATAATAAAAAGTCTTGATAAAGTTTCATTTATACAAACCTAAATTAATTTAATCCTCAATTTTAAGAACTTTTCCAAGACTTATCAAAGCTTTAAAAGGATCCTTCACACTTTGCGGTGTTTTTACCGCATAATCAACCCAAGATAAGTATGATACCTAAACCAGTTATAATTTTAGTAACTACGCTAAATTTAAACAGGAGAATCACTTAACCTCGCGAAAAACTTACTAAATTTCTACTACCGAAACTAATACTTTTAGAAATTGAATATCTTGCTCAAAAAAATTACTCATTTTCCACTATGAAATCAATACCGACCATAATTTTACCTCATTGTGGTCTAAATTCTAAAACTATTCATGATTATTGCTATGTTAAAAATACTAGACTCACCTTACTATAACAAAATGCGAAAATTAAAAATAAAGAAGAAAAGATTTCGATGTCTTGGGTGTAAAAAAGTATACACTGAGAACATCGATGGCATCATGAAACATTCAAACATCACTGATCGCATGCAAAGAAAGATTCTTCATTCCTGCACTCGCGATTCAACTCTAAAAGACGTTAGATAAGATACCAAAGTTTGAAACAATGCACAAAAGACACTTTAAACAACTCGAACTGGAGTGAAAAAAACGTTAAAAAAGACGTTTAGCCTAAGAGCATTGGAATCGATTAGCAGAGCTTTATACGCAACAAAGAGTTTGGTCATCGATAGTTTGCGATAGTAGTTACTTATCACAATAACAAGCGAATTAGAGAACTTGTCCCAGGTCGAAATGTTGCACAATTAGAGCATGCCTTGAGCCATATTCCTGATCGACAAAATATAAAAAATATCGATCCACTTACAAGATTTGAGTTTCACAGAGAGCTTCAAAAGTCCCCAGAGCTTTGGGAAATTTACATGGCCAAGGAGACTGTTCATAAACTTTATCGGTGTAAAGGAAGGAAATGGTCATCACGAGTCTTTAGAAAGCTCACAGACGCCTTGGGCTTTTCTAAGATAAAGAATTGCAGAGTTTTAGAAAAACTCTGTTAAAATGGCGTGAAGAGATCTTGAATTATTTTGAAGTTCGGCTTACAAATGCTAGGACAGAAGGATTTAATACAGTCTGTAAGCAGCTCCAGAAGAGGGCTTACGGGTATAAACTTTTATAACTATAGGTCGAAAGTCTTGTATGCTTGTCGTTAAAGGGTTGAGTGCGGCGCACACACCATTAAGGGAGTAGAGCCATAATTTTAAATAGATAAAAAAAAGCCATTAGTCGTTCGACTAATGGCTTTTTTTGTTGGAGGTCGAGATCGGATTTGAACCGATGAAATCAACAGTTTTGCAAACTGCGCCGTTAGACCACTCCGGCACCCGACCATATTGAATGAGATTACATTCTAATTATTTTAAGGACTTCGTCAAGATAATTGTTAATTTCAAATAATTAAAAAAGGGATGCACAGCATCCCTCAGTAGATAAAAAATATATTTTCTATGCTTCGCGGATGACGTACTTATCCTTTCCTTCATCTACCATTTCCTTAAGCTGCTTACCAACCTTAAAAAATGGAACCTTCTTAGGTGGCACTTTAACCACTTTACCTGTCTTAGGATTTCTTCCTTCATAAGCTTTATAGTTTCTATTAGCAAACGAACCAAAACCTCTAATTTCAATTCTTTCGTCATCATAGAGAGCACGAATCA
>CAWUIU010000098.1:0-9764 GCA_963922285.1 uncultured Oligoflexia bacterium
AGAAGTTGAAAACTTTAAAAAAGAATTTTTTAGCTGCTTTTTAACAAATGAAAGAAAGGAGCTTTATCGAAGCTGTCAATATGAAGATTCTACAGATATAAAGTATAGTAGTATCCTTTTAAATTATAAGAACGATAATTCTTACGGAGTTTTCCAATATAATGTTGAAGAGGAAAGTAAGTTTTTTCTTGTTAGTTTAAATCCTAAAGAAAAAGAAGATAAAGCTAGTTATGGTTTCTACTCTTTAAATAAGTTAGAGTATAACTCACTATTAAATAGTAGAGCAGCGCTGATTGCTGAAGTCATTAAAGATGGAGAGCTAGACTTTATCGAAAAACTCGTCTTCTCAAGAGAAGAAGATCTAAAATATCGTCGAGAAAATTGTAACCAGCTAAAGTGTAGTTTTTGCTCATTGCGCTTATATTTGTCATTAAATGAAAATGAAAGAGAACAATTTGATGTTTTTATTGGGCAGAACACTGATACCTTTTTAAAAGATATCACTAACGACACTAATTTACGAAAAGTTTTATTTCAAATCAATGAAGGACTTCTAAATCAGAGTTTCTTTAAAGAGCTAACTGAAAAGTTAGTATCCTCTAAAAATGATGTTCACTTTATTCTTGGTCAGAGATTTAGGTTAACTAATGGATTAGCTTTAGATGCTAATGACCTCAAAAGAGTTATCAATGCAATTGATACAGGTTATTCTTACTCGCAAGTAGCCGTAGAGTTGGTTAAAGAAACTGATTTATTAAAGTATGAAAATTCAATTGAGAGTCTTATTAAGAAAATGGACAAACTTGATAGTTCTCGAAAATCAGATGTTGTATCTGTTCTAAGTAAATACACTCTTTCAGAAGATCAAATTACAAAATTAGTTGAATACAAAGAAGATTACAGATCAAATGGACTAAGTGCTCTTGCTCTTATCGTTTCAAGGTCACAAAAAATCGAAAATAAGTTTATCCTATTTATGATAGCTGGTGATTCATATAACACTCTATCACAGACAGCACAAAGATACTTAGAGAGCGTGGAGATAAGTGAAGCCGACTTAGCTTATGTAATTAAAAATGCTAAGAAGTTAAAGAAGAAAGATTCACAAATTGCTCTTATTAAACAACTCAAAGCATTTAATAATAAAGACAGTGTAATTGATTTGTTCTCTACTCTTTCTGGTGCGGTTAACTATTCTGTCAGGCTACAAGTTGCTAAAGCTATAAATGGAACAGATAGTACTTTTGGGAAAATTGTTATTTTGAAATTAACAGGTGATAGAGATCGTGATGTCGTTCGAGCTGCAAAACAATCTCTTGATAGCGTTACTTTTAAGGCAGAAGATTTAGGGGGCTTAACAGATGCCATCGGTTCAATGAATCAGAGTTCAAAGTCAAACCTTGCATTGGCCCTAAGAGACCTAAATATAGATGAAGCCGATTTGATAACAGCTAAAATGTTGGATAGTAAGAATTGGAGGGTTCGACAGTCGGTAGCAAAGTCATTAGATAAAACTAGTTTAACTGAAGGTAAAATAGCTCTCTTCATTTTAAGTGCTGACTCAGACCGTGATGTTAAATTGGCTGCTCTTGCATCAATTAAAACAATTAGTTCCGTAGAGCAAGACTTAGATGTTTATGAAAAAGAAATAAGTAAAATAACTTCTGGAGCAGCAGCTTCGTTAGTTAACTCTCTAGAGCCGTTAAATAGTGATAAAGCAGATTCTATTATTATAAAAGTTATAAATAGTACTAACTGGAAGACAAGACAGTCTGTTGCAAAAGCATTAAATGGAACAACATTATTTGCAGGAAAAATAGGTGTTCTTCAACTTCTAAATGATAAAGATCGTGATGTTAGGATTGCTGCGGAAGCTTCACTGAAGTCAGTTAGTTTTGTTAGTAGTGAATTAGACGCAATGAAAGATTCTTTTTCTTCTCTTCGCTCGACATCATTAGAGGAGGGGTTAAGGCTGGCCGGTAAAATTGGAGATGAAGCTGTTTATGATTTTATTATCTCTTTTAGATCTCATTCTAATTGGAAAGTTAGAAGAGGTGTTGCAAGAGCCTTGGCAAATGATAGAAGAGATTCTACTAAAATTATTTTAGAAACTCTTGCTAAAGATTCTGATAGCGATGTTAGAAGAGCTGCTCAAAATTCATTACGAAGTTTGTAATGTTTGTTGCGGTGCCTCTTGTGTGGTGCTGCGTATCATAGAAAGAAATATTATTAATTTAAAATTGAATGGTGCGAACGATACTGATTGCGTAAGCAATCAGCAAGATTAGCAAACGTTGGTGCTGCGTATCATAGAAAGAAATATTATTAATTTAAAATTGAATGGTGCGAACGACAAGGATTGAACTTGTGACCCCTACGATGTCAACGTAGTGCTCTCCCACTGAGCTACGCTCGCACATTTTGATGTCTAGATAATATTGACTCAAGTTTATGATGTCAATACTCAACTATCTATAGACGTGTGGCGAAAGAAGTCTTAGTATGTTCGGATGAAAAAAGAAAGGCTTGTTCAGCCGCTACTAAAGCTCTTAGTAAGCCAATTTTTCGAATTTTGGTACTATTATATCGGAGCATTTATTTGTCTCTTTTTCACTCATTACATCCAGAGTGAACTGCCCTTTATTGCCAAGGAGCTTGCTGATAAGGTGAGCCAGGGATTGGATTATCCGGTAAGTAAGCTATTTCTTTTGGCCGTTGGAATTGTAATTTTTCGTACGTCATCACGTTTACTTTTCTTTTATCCTGCGCGAGTATTGCAAAAGTTTCTTCGTCTAGAGGTTGTTGAAAAAATTGAGTCGGCACCACCTCTTCGATATAATGGCCATTCTAAAGGTCAGATCTTCCAAGTTGTTGGTAGTGATCTCGAAGAAGTTCGTGCCTTAATTGGTTTTGCTCTATTACAGGTTTGTAATATTTTAATCGCAATGTCTGTTCTTATTCCTAAGCTTTTGAGCTTTAATGGGCATGTATTTATAGCTCTTATTCCTATGTTAGTTGCCTTCATTCTTTTTACAATTATTGTTTCCAGTAATAAGAGGTTTTATCGTTTAACCCAAGATTATCAGGGGGAGGTTCAGAACTTTATCATTGAAAGTTACCTGGGCAAGAGCACAATTAAGAATTATCACAGTGAAAAGTCATTCATCGACTTGTTCAAAACCCATTCGATGAAAGAACTTGTGAATTTCTATAAGGCCGGTAAGAGGATAGCAATCTCAATACCTCTTGTTCCGACAGGGGTAGGACTCTCTTTAATTTGGGGAGCACACATTATTCTTGAGCAAGACTTAGGTGCCAGTTCACTTATCTTGTTTTCTGGTTTTGTCTTTCTTTTTCTTGAACCAATTATGTTTCTCTCATGGATTGGTGTTGTCTTTACTCGATCCGCTGGTGCTTGGTCAAGAGTTCGAGAACTCGTTGATGATCTCGTCACCGAGACAAAAACAGAAAGTAAGTTACATGATTGTAGTAGAACAACTCTTACAGATAATTCAGTGAACTTAAAAATTCCTTATTGGGATGGTGATATCAACATTGATTTTCAATTAAAAAAGAAGACGATCATTACAGGTGAAACCGGGCACGGAAAAACTGAGTTGATTTTAAAAATTGCTGAAATGCTTAAGTCTTGCCAAAAGAAGATTTCCTACGTGGCCCAGGACCCATACCTTTATAACGGAACAATTCTTGAAAATTTAGAGCTTGGGCATGAGTACAGTGATGAGAAGAAAGAGCTCGCATACAAACTATTAAAGATATTTGGCCTGGACTATCTTGCTGACTCAAAAGAATCATTATTCAATCTCGTTGTTGGAGAAGATGGTAAGAGACTATCAGGAGGACAAGCAAAGAGAGTCGCACTTGTAAAAAGCTTACTCCTTGAAAGTGATTTTATTCTCTGGGATGATCCTTTTTCTTCTGTCGATGTCGTTCTCGAAAAAGAAATTTTTTCTGAATTAAGAAAGTTAGATGTATTAAATAGTAAAACCCTCATTATGACTGGTCATCGTTACACTACAGTACAGTTAAGTGATCGTGTGGTCTTAATAGATAAAACAGATGGTGTTCTCGATGAAAGAGATACGGCAAAACTAGAGACAAAAGGAGCTATCTTTGAGCATTTCAAAAAGCAACTTGTCTAGGTTCTTTTTTTACAAGGGATCATTTAAGTACATCTTCCTAATGGTAGTATGTCTCATTATCTCTAGTACTCTTGGATCACTCGTACCGATTTATATGAATAAGCTAACGTCCTCTTATTCGAAACCTCCAGAATTTTATAATGTTTTAAAAGTTCTGGCGATGGTCTTTGTCGCAACATTTATTAATCGTGGGTCATATAATTTAGTTATCAACAAATATGTGGTTGCTCTTATCCAGTCGATTCGAACTTTTTGTTACTCTAAATGGCTTTGTTCTTATGATGTACAAACTTCAAATGATAGTAAGAGTGATAAATTTCCACAAGGAGAGGTCCTTGCCAGAATTATGACTGATACTGAGTCTATTCGTGAGCTCGTTACTTCAGGAACTTTTGGTATTTTTATCGACGTCTTCTTTGTTTTGTCTTCAATCGTTAGTTTTTATACTCTAAACTCAACGGCAGGATTATCGATCGGTGCTCTTGAAATAGCTTGCTGCCTACTTCTCATTTGGGGCTCAAAGTATATGAGAGAGGTCTTCTTAAAGGTTAGACAGGCTAGAGGTGAGTTGTACCGAACCATTGCTGATGTTATCGGTGGAGTACGAGAAACATATTATGTCGAAGATGGTAAATATAGCTCTAAAAAATCTTCAGTTGTTTTTGACAATTTTTTAAACAAAATATTGATTTCTAACGTTTGGGATGCATCTTATTATTCATTAGCAGAGTCTCTTTATCCAATCTTTTTAGCGTTTGCTGTTTTTATTATTCCCCACGCTGGTATGAAAGAGATTGGACTGATCTTTGCTCTTGTTGATCTAATCCAAAGGTCGATTGGCCCGATTAAAGATGTTTCTTCAAAAGTGGCAAATATTCAAAGAGCAATGTCAGGTGTTGTGCGAATCAATGAGTTTCTTGGGCATCTTGATAAAGAAAGAAGCACTGATATTAATAAGAGTGTCGAGAAGACGGAGCTTTCAAAAATTGAGATTAATATTGAGAAGTATTCTTATCCACGAAAAAGTGAGTCTGATACTCCTTTTGCTATCAAGGATATAAACTTTGAAGTTAAAATGGGTGATTTAATAGGTATTGTAGGACTATCGGGAAGTGGTAAGTCTACACTTTTAAATATACTTAGTGCTAATATAATCCCTGATGTTGGACAGATAACGCTACATAGTGATAGTAAGACCACAACTTTTGATTACAAAGACTTTAACGGCTTTATTGATTACAGAGAGAAAGTTGGAATTGTCTCCCAAGAGTCTCATATTTTCTCAGAGTCAGTCTACTTTAACATCACAATGGGTCATGAAAGTGATGAGGACTTTGATGAGTTTTGGAATTGGGTTGTTAAGCAACTCGATTATATATCTATTTGGGGAGTTACTCCTAAAACCGTAATCAACCAAAATGATCTTTCCTTAGGACAAAAGCAATTACTTGCTGCTATTAGGGCCTGCTATTTAAAAAAACCAATTGTTCTCTTTGATGAAATATCGTCTTCTTTAGATTCAAACCTGGAGTTTGCGCTAAGAAAGATGGTTTTACTAGTGCAGAAGAGTTCAATGACCTTTCTTGTTGCCCATCGTCTAGAAACTATCATTGATGCACAGCAAATCCTTGTGATGGAAAATGGTCTCTTGGTAGAAAGAGGACGACACAAAGAATTATTTGAGACCTCAACAATATATCGTGAGTTCATTGACCAAGTTTCTCACCAAGATATTTCTTAGATCTTTAAAAAGTTGACGAATTTTTGACAATATATCGTTCTAACTTGATAGTATTACTGTTAATGAAAGTTAAAACATTGAAGTTAAATAACTCAAGAGGAGAATTCTTACTATGAAAAGATTTATGTCATTTTCATTCTTAACGATCGGACTGGTTTGTCTTTATGCATGTAATAATAAAGTAAACTCAGGGCCATCATTTATTTTCAAAAAAGCACCATCAAAGGAAGCTGTTGCTAAAATTAATGGCAAGGTTGTGACAGAGGGAGAGATTTTTGAAGATATTAAAAGTGATATCTATGAAGCAAAACTTAAAGAATATAATTTAAAGATGGCGAAATTAAAGTCTCATCTTCTTGAGAGCTTTATCAATAATCATCCAGATAAAAAAGATCTAACCAATGATCAATTTCTCGATAAGTTTATTGCAAGTAAAATTGTAATATCTGCTTCTGATATAGAAGCATTTGCAAAAGAGAGAAAGATTCCTCAATTAAATGAACAATTAAAAGGTCGTATCAAAAACTTTCTTATGGAAAGTAAGAAGAGAGAAGCGATTGAAGCGTGGTTAGATAAAAAGCTACAGGAAAATCCAGTTGAAGTATATTTAGAAAAGCCACAAAGACCAACTTACAAAATAGTTGCAGGAGATTCACCTTACTTTGGTGGCAAGAATGCAAAAGTTGAAGTGGTCGAATTTTCTGATTTTCAGTGTCCATATTGTGCTAATGCTTCAAAGATCCTTGATCAGTTAAAAGAAAAGTATGGAAACAAAATTAAAATTGTTTTTAAGAACTTTCCACTTCCATTTCATAAAGATGCACACAAAGCTGCAGAAGCTGGTCTTTGTGCAAATGAACAAGGAAAGTTTTGGGAAATGCACGATGCTATGTTTGCTGCTCAAGATAAGTTAGCAGTACCTGATCTTAAAGCTACAGCTAAGAGGATTGGTCTTGACTCAGCAAAGTTTGATACTTGTCTTGACTCGCATAAGAATCACGCGAAACTTACAAAGACGATAGAAGAGGGGAAGGCTGCTGGAGTTAAGTCGACGCCAACTTTCTACATTAATGGTCAGCAGATCATGGGTGCTCAACCAATTCAAGTATTTACAGACTTAATTGACGAAGAATTAGCTAAGAAGTAGTAAAATACTCAGTTAATAAATGAAGGCCAGGGATATATATTCCTGGCCTTTTTATTTTTGTCTGAATTGATATCATAGAAGCTGGAGTAGAAGCCCCTCCACAGCTTATTTTATGGAAATTAACGATTATTCAAAAAGATTAGCCCAGGCAAGAAGTAACTTTAACGAGTCACGAGAGGAGATTCGTCAGCAGTATAATGACAATCTTGAAGATGTTAAAAGTAGAAATGAGCAACAAAGAAAGAATCAAGAATCTAATTTTGTTAAGGCTAAAACTGATTTAGAGGGGAAACTTGATAAGTACGTTGGTGAGTATTCTGAAAAAACTCGAGATGCAATTCAGGATCAAACTGATAATTACCGTCGATCTCTTGATGGTGAAAAATTTGAATTTAACAAAGAAAGAACGCGTCTTAAGAATGATTTTGATCGTCGTCTAAATGATTTGAAAGTTACTTACAAGAATCGTGACCAAGATCGAGATGAATATACCAAGCATACAATAGATAATATTGAAAATAATTATTCTCGCCAGAAAAACGATCTTAATAATCAATTTGAAAATGATTTAAGAAACTCTCAGCATAATGCTGAAATTAAGTTTGCAAAATACACGAATGATCAAAATGTTGAAAAGAGAAATCTTATTAACTCTTTTGAGTCTGATATGAGAGATCGCGTAAAGAGTGATCTTGCTGTAAAGGCAAAGATGGCTGATCAGGCACAAGATGATATGAGAAAGTTGAGAGAGTCTCAAACTGAACAAATATCACATTTAAAAGACCATCAAAAAGAAGCCATCGCAGAAATAAAAAAGAATCAAGGTAATGAGACTGAGCTCGTTCAGGAGAATTTTCGTAATTTAACGAATGATCTTTCACGTCGTGCTGTTCGTAAAAGAAGGCAAGAAGTAAAAGAAAATCAGGTTAGAAACGAGCAATTGCAAAAAGAGTATGCCAAGAATTTATATCAGGCTAATCGCCAAATGCAAGAAAAGCTAAAAGGTGGAACGACTGAGAATAAGGCGGACAAGAAACTTGCTCATACAGTGAATACATACGAAGAGAGAATCAAGAATATTTACGATAAAATTGATGATACTAATTTCACTCAACAATTAGATAAAGAGAGAATGGCCGAGAGTTTTATCGAAGCTAATAAGTCATTAAAGCGTAAACACTCTCGTTCATTAGATGAGCAGTTAACAAGTCTTCGTAATGATCGAACACTTGAACTAGCAGAACTTAAAAAAGAAACAGCATCGCAGATTAATAGTTATAAGAATGAGTTAGTTAAATCAGATTTACGGGCTGAAGCGCAAGCGATTAAAGATCGTACGTATAGTAAAAAAGCACTTGATAATCAGAGACTTGCTTTTGGTGAAACTGTAAAAGTATTAAATGATCGAAATCAAGAGGCTGTTAGTAAACTACAGGAAGTCCATGCTAAAGAGAAAACTGATTTTATAACGAAGACTAGAGCTGATCACCATAAAGAGCTTGAAGAATTAAAGTTTGATCTTAAATCGACAATGGTGGCTAAAGAAAATAGTTTGCAAGAGAGAAACAGTCAGCTTAAAAAACTAAATGAAAAGATGGCTGTACAATATGAAGAAAAGTACGCAAGACTACAAAAGAAAACAGCTAAGGAAATAGAGAGAATTAAAGATATTTTTGCACAACAATCTGAACAACAACGAATGGAAATGCGTGAGTCCTTATCTGCAAAAGAACGTGATAATGAACATGAAAAAATTGTCATTCGCCAAGGATATGACAAACGTTTATCTCGAGCTAAAGACATGGCTGATAGACAGATCGAAAAAATTGTCGAGTACTATGAAGACGCACTCACTAGACAAAGAGATGAGAGTAAGAAAAAGCTAACTACTAAAGTATTTGAAATGAGATCTGACTATGAAAAACTATATCAGAGTGCAGAACTAGAAAAAGCAACTATGGAAAGACAGTTCTCTGATCGTATTGAAGAGCTGCGTCAGGCTAATCAAAAAGCTTTACATGAGGAAGCTAAAGAACGACGCTCTGCATTCTCTTAAGAAATTTGTTAAATCACTAAAAAATCAACACAATCCCTAGCTCCCTCGTGTACAATAGTCACATACGGAGAAAATTATGGGATTAAGAAAAGCTAAGATCGTCGCGACCTTAGGTCCTTCAAGTAATACAGTAAAAAAAATTGAAGAACTTATTCATGCAGGGCTTAACGTTGCCAGAGTGAATATGAGTCATGGAACTCATGAAGGCCATACTGAACTTATCAAAAATATTCGGACAGCAAGTAAAAATACGAAAAGAGAAGTTGCTATTTTAGTTGATTTACAGGGCCCTAAGATTCGTACGGATAAATTAGCAGAGGATCTACTCTTAGAAGAAGGGCAGGTTTGGGTTATTGGACCAACAAGACTTGAAAAAGAATATCCTGAGTATGAAGGACGCTTTATACCGACAATTTATGAAGCACTTGTTGATGACTGTTTTGATGGTGCAAGAATTTTATTTGATGATGGTAAACTTAGTGCGGTTGCCATTGAGCGAGATCGTGACGTTTATAAAATTAAAGTCCAGGTAGGCGGTGCTTTAAAATCTAATAAAGGAATTAATCTACCTGACTGTGAGGTCTCTGCTCCTGCTTTTACAGAAAAAGATCGCTCCGACCTAATGTTTGCACTAACACAAAGTATTGATTACATTGC
>CAWUIU010000099.1:0-9758 GCA_963922285.1 uncultured Oligoflexia bacterium
GGAGAAGAGGCTTGTTAAGCATCATCCGCAAGCATCAAAGAAGTTAATCGAGCACAAAGTAGGAATACCTGATGACGTTTTAACAATAATTGAACAGCATCATGAATTGCCAAACGGTAGAGGTTTTCCACGTGGCCTTGATCATAAGAGAATTACTCCATTGTCATCAGTTTTTATTGTCTCCCATTGGGTAACTGATTTCATTATCAAGCATAAGAAATGGAATTATAATGCTTTTCATAAGAAATACAAGATCTATATAAAGGGACCTCATTTTAGAAAAGCAATGCGTGCATTAGAGGGATTATATTAAGCTGCTGTGATAACTTTTTGAATTTCTCTATTTTCGTTATAATATGCCCAATCTAGTTCATAACACTTATATTCTTTAATAACAGATAGAACAACACACTCTTCGATTTCGGCTTCACTTAACCACGGAGCCTGCTCTTTTTGTAGCGTCGTTAGGAATGCCCAGTCTTTATCGTACTCGTTAGAACTAATTGTATCCATTAAAATTGTTTTCCAGTTCATCGTCGAACTCCTTTTCTCTACTTTTATCGACAATTTATATAAAAGTTTTAAGAAAGAATAAGGTATTGAAATCTAGTTTCAAAGAGGGGAAAATGTACTTACCTTGCGTCAATAGATTTTAAATAAACGCACTAAAACCTTGGATAATGCAATGAGTGAAAATAAATATGTGTTTGGTTCACTAAAAGATCATGGTGAAGCTAAGAGAATTAAAAATGAACTGCTAAAAAGAGGTATTCAGGTTGAAGTTGAATTAACTGGTGAAGGAATTAATCACCTCTATACTTTGAGTGAAGAGGATTTTCCTAGGGCCTTAGACTTTTTTCGAGTCGCAATTGGTGTTAAAAAGCCAATTAGACTTGAAAGAGAGTGGAAGGAGATTCAAGCAATACCAATGGGTAATCTCACCTATGTTATTTTAATTTTATGTGTGATTATTTTTGGATTTGGTTGGCTCTTAAAATATTCGCAAGTCTATGAATATCTCCTCTTTGGTCCAAAAAGTGGGGATACATTTTCACTAATAAAATCTGGTCAGTATTGGAGAGTCTTAACACCGGCATTTATTCACTTTGGATTTATGCATGTGATTTTTAACCTCATGTGGTGGAAGGATCTGGCTAAAATTCTTGAGCATACAAAGGGGACTCTATTTCTGAGTCTTTTTGTTCTTGTTACGGCAATTGGTTCTAATATTTTTCAAGCATCTTTTACTGGCTCGAACTTCGGTGGTCTTTCTGGAGTGGTTTATGCGCTGTTAGGTTATTTATGGATTTATAAGAAGTTCAATCCTAAGGCACAGTTCGCATTGCCAAAGAGAGATATCATGCTAATGGTGGGATGGTTCTTTCTCTGTATGATTCCTGGAATCTTTCCTTTTGGAGTGGCCAATCATGCTCATGGTGGGGGACTAGTCTTGGGTATGATCTTTGGACTAGGTATGGCCTTTCGAGATAGAGAAAGATAATTGAACTATATTACTCGGTTTCTCATGAATTTCATATAAAATTCGATAAGTAAGTAATGCGAGTTTTAATTATTATTAAATTTTTATTTTTTCTTTTCTCCTGTTCGACGATAGATCAGTCTGATTTTTCTCGTCAAATTGCGAGTAATCAAAGTGAGTCAACTTGCATTGAGGCAGTACACTCAATTTTTCATGCGACATCAGCTTCGAGAGAGCAAGCTGAAAAACTGTATAATGAAGTAAAGGAAGTATACGGGTTTGTCGTTTTGGATATTGGTGGTGAGGGGCGATATCGTCCAGCAATCAATTTAAACCCGCAAGGCTATACAACAACAACTGGTGAAGCTGGTAGAAATATTCCCAATTGGGTAAGAGGTCGCGGAGATGCTCTACCATTTAACAATCAAGCGATAAGCGGAGTTTTAGTTGAGAATGCACCCCTCAATGATAAAACACTAACAGAAATAAAGAGAGTGATTGCCCCGAGGGGTTTTGTAAGCCTCTCTCATCCTTCTGAATATGCTAAAGAGGCTCACGCGAAGGCAGTTGTAAAGCTGAATCCCCATCAAGTTGAAACCATCGAAGAGGGGGAAAATACTCGTACCAATCTTTTCTTTAGTGTCAATCGTGAATTGAATGAATTCTCAACAATTAAAGCAGATCTTAAATTTACACCTAAAGAGTAAAGTCTGCTAAGAATGTAAGGACAAAAGCATAATCATCTTTCTTACGATCCTGAACAGGTGAGTTATCAAACTTCCATTCAAAGGAACTCTTCATAGAGAATAGTGTTGATAGTTTTGAAGTCAGTGATGGTTTAAATTTAAGCTGATAATCATCTGATTCAGATAAGTTTGGAAGATACTCAAACTCAGCAGTAAACTTTAAGTCTTTTGACTTTTCCTTTTCATAAAAGAAGAAGATTCTTGACTTACTTGCGTAGCGATTATCTTGAGAGTATCTTTCTCTTTCAATTGTATATCGATAAGCAACATCCATATTAAACGTTTCTTTATCAGATTTATTAAAATAGTACTTCAAACCAAGATCAGTGTTGTATCTAAACTTTAAATTTGCAATGGTATCTGATTCAACATTTTCTTGAAAGTACCAAGAAAGTTTCTTGTTAATTTCCTTTTCGAATTGAAAAGAAACAGAATAGTTTTCAATACTTCTTTCACCTGCAGATTCACCATAGTTATATGAACCATTTAAGTAGTAGATTTGTTTCTTAGAGTCTGTATATGTGTTCTTAGTTTCTATTTTATAAGTTTTTAAATCAGAGTTTCCACCAGTTAAATTAAGTGTAACACTATCTTCACTTCTAAATTTCGCAAATATTGACGTTGTTAATAATGAAAAAACTAAAATCTTATGCATTCTTGATCTCCCTATAATGACCAGGTTTTAAATCTTTTGGTAAATGATACTTTCCTATACTTATTCTTATCAGTCTTAATGTTGGATGGCCAATTGCTGCCGTCATTCGTCTAACTTGGCGATTACGTCCTTCTTTGATTTTTATTTGAAGAATCGTCGTTGGAATATTCTTTCTTTCTCTTATGGGTGGGGTTCTCTCCCACAGGTCTATCTCTGTTAATATCTTTGCCTTAGCAGGTAGAGTCTTTTTACCTTTTATTAATATTCCTCGTTCAAGCTTTACGAGACTATCTTTTGAAGGAAGACCTTCAACTTGAACAAGATAGGTCTTTTCAATATCAGACTCATTATGGGCCAACTTATGTTTAAATTTTACAAAATCGGTTAGAATGAGCAGTCATTCACTATCTTTGTCGAGGCGACCTACAGGATAGATATCCTTTGGTAAGTCAAAGCCAGCAAGAGTTTGTTCATCTTCATTGGTCTTTGTAAATTGAGAGAGTACATTATAAGGCTTATTAAAAAGAATATAGGTAAATTGATCTCTTTCACTCTTCTTATTTTGCTTTAGCGAAAATGGAAGTGGAATTTCAATATCAATGACTTTTTTCGTTCGCGGGCATTGAAATTTTAGTCGAGTTGCATTCAGCTGTTGTCCTTCATAGCCCTTATCTGGAGAGTCAATAAAGTAGTCTTGGTCGCCAATGATTGGGTGTCCTATTTCTCTAAGTTGAGCACGAATTTGATGTTTTCGACCAGTTTTAATTTCACATTCTATGAGTGAAATGCCTTTTGTACTTTCAAGTGTTTGATAATTAGTTATGGCCTTCTTGCCACCACTTTTAACTGCAGTCATCGTACTTTTTTTGCCTATTTTTTCTTCTTTTAGAAAGTGTTCAAGAACTCCATGCTCTTTTTGTGGCGAGCCCTTTACAAGGGCATGATAAATCTTGGTGATTTCTCGTGAGCGAAAGAGCTCTTGCAGGTCTTTATTTAGTTTTGGATTTTTATTAAAAAGGATAAGTCCAGAAGTCCACACGTCGAGACGATGAATAAGAGTGATTTTTGTCTCGACTTTATCTCTGTTTTTTAAAAAGGCCTTAAGTGCTGACTCTAGGTTTGGCCGATTTGGATCCATCGTTTTATGACAGATCCAACCTGCTTTTTTATTGATGACGATATAGTTGTCGTCCTCATAGGCAATATGATCAGCACCCAGACGAATTTTTGGGAAATTCTTTTTTATCTTCGCTTTCTTATTCATTTGCAACTATCATAGCCTAGCTAACATAAAAAGGTAAGAGTATGGAAAAGCCATTTGCGCCAGCATGTGAACGAAATCAAGATCCAATTTTAAAAGCATTTCAAGAATTCTATGGTGATGAGACGAAGCTCATTTTTGAAGTGGGTTCTGGAACAGGACAGCATGCTCTTTATGTCGCTAACAATATGCAGTCAGTAAAGTGGATTACTAGTGATCTCCAAGAGAATCATCAAGGAATTAAAATGTGGATGGATGAGTCTGTTCACGGAAATATACAGGGGCCTAAGCACTTTAAAATCGGTGGAACAACTGACTTCGAAAAACATTGTGACGTAGTCTTTACTGCAAATGTTATCCATATTATGAGCTGGAAGGAATGTAAGACTCTTTTTAAGTATCTCGGAAGGAATCTTAAAAAAGGGGCAGAAGTTTTATTCTACGGTCCTTTTAATTATGATGGTCAGTTTACGTCAGAAGGGAATCGTTCATTAGATGCTTGGCTTAAAGAAAATTATCCTGGGGCTGGAATTAGAGCGTTTGAGGATGTGAAGGGTCAAATGGAGAAGAATGGTCTCTCTCTAATAGTTGACTATGAAATGCCAGCAAATAATAGGGTGTTAAGATTTAAAAAAAACTGACATCATCTTAAAGAAGCTATCAATATCCTAAAATTCTTTTACATATGGGATCACGCTTACTAGACTTATTCATCTAGAAGGAGTTTAAAATGAGAATGATTCTTTGTTTAGCGATGCTAAGCTTCACTACTTATGCTAAGGAAATCGTCTTAGCTACTGTAACTAACGATGTATACGCAACACCTTATGAGATTGGTCTAACAATTGATGATCAAAACGGTGATATTATTAATTTCTATGTTGATAATGAAAAAGACGTGAGAATGGGAACATATGTACCAAGGCAACTTGAAAAAGGTGTCCCTCTTTATAAATCGCGTGGCTTCACTGTTGTAAAAGTTTATTCAAAATATATGGATATCACGAAAGAAGCGGATTTTGATATTGAGCTTCTCTATAGTGGGATATCAAGAAAGAAGGTTATCTTCAAAGTACGTCTTGAAAAGAGGTCGGGAAAATGGCACGCCGTTTACGAAAGTCAAACCTTTGATAAAATTCATCTGCTAGCAAATCGTTCAAGACTTCTTGGACCAATTGGTATTGCTCAAGCAGTTATTAATGGAGAGAGAGTAGACCTACAATAAGTCTACATTCTCTTTGGCGCTTCTATTCCAAGGAGCGCTAGTCCTTGCTTCATCACTTCTAATATAGATTGAGATAGCGCTAGTCTTGCTTTCTTAAGCTCTTCTTCAGAGTTTGCAATCGAGCATTCCGCGTAGAAACTATTGTAAGCCTTACCAAGTTCAAAGAGATAACTCGTGATTACATTCGTTTTATTACCTTCGTGTGCCTTCATTACATTATCATTAAAGAACGAAAGTTTTTGCATAAGTGCAATTTCAAGATCATGAGTAAGCACAGAGTAGTCAACATTTTCAAGTTTGATATCGATTTTATTAATGAGTGAATTAATTCGAGCACAAACATATTGTAGATATGGTCCTGTTTCACCATCAAGTTTTAACCATTCATTCATTTCAAAAACAATCTTACGGTTATTGTCCATACGAACCATTCCGTATTTGATCGCTCCGGCAGCAATGATATGAGCTGTCTTGTCGATTTCTTCATCAGGCCAGTCTCCACGATACTTTTCAAGATAGTTCTCTTTGATTGTATCTTGCATCTGGTTAATAAGATCGCTAAGAGGAACCACATTTCCTTTTCTTGAGCTCATGGCACCACTTGGTAGTTCAACCATTTCATATGGAAGATGATAACAGTCTTTTGCCTGCTCAAAACCAATCTTTTCTAAAACCTTAAAAACTTGTTTAAAGTGAAATGACTGACGTGTATCAACCACATAAATATTTTTTTGTACTTTAAATTCATTAAATTTTTGAATGGCCAGAGCAACATCTTTCGTCGCATAGAGACCTGTTCCATCTGATTTTACAAGTATACAAAAACCTAATTTGTCTTCTTCTAACTTCATACCGATGGCACCATCATCTTTAACGAAGACACCTTTTTCATAGTATTCATTACAAATTTTTAGGGAAGGGGCATCCATTTCTGATTCAAAGAACCAACGATCAAACTCAACTCCTGCCCAGCTGTAAGTCTTTTTCATGAGATCAAGTGACCATTCACGAGTCTCTTTCCAAAGATCAAAGAACTCACCACTTTCACTGTGAAGTTGCTTTAAGATTTCTGTCAGTTCGGCGCGGTTCTTATCTTCTTGATCAGAACCTAGCTCATCTTCAAGTTTCATATTTGCCGTGGAATAGATTTTACCTAGCCATTCACCTTTATTTGTTTCAGGAATAGCTTCTTGATTATGATATTTTAAGTACCAAAGACACTTAGCAACGTGCGTTCCACTGTCTCCTGGATAAGTCACAGGGACAACATCTTGGTCACAGTAGGCCTTAATTTTAACAATTGCATCCCCAAGACAAAGGTTTCGCATATGGCCCACGTGCATTTCTTTATGGGTATTTGGCTGAGAGTACTCAACCATTGTGCGATAGTTATCATCAGTTAGCTTCTTCTTAAAGAATTCACCGTTTAATATTTGTGAGAGGACACCTTCACCATAGAATTTTGGTGATATTTTAAAGTTAACATAAGGACCAACACTAAGAGCTTCTTCAATTCTTTCTGAACTGGCGATAGCCTCACTAATCGTCTTTGAAATTTCGACTGGTGACTTTTTAAGACTCTTTGCTAGAGGAAAGCATGCAAAGGCAAATTGACCCATTTTTAGATTAGGTGGTTCTGATATCCCAGAATAAATATCTTCAATATTTAACTCGCTGCCTCCAAAGCTTTCTTTGATGGCATTTTGGATATTCTTACTAATTTCTTCTAATATTTCATTATGCAGAACCATACGGACCCTCTATAATTTTAATTAAGCACATATACTAACGTATTTTACATGGATTGTAGAGAAGTAATGCGAAGAATAAAAGTCCTGTTTCTTATTTTTTTGCCATTAATCGTTGTGGCAAAGAATAAAGTAGGTCCTGCTAAGATGGGAAATGCCCTACTTGATACAGTTTCTGTTGAATTTTATAAGAAGAACATTGAAGAGCCAGTCTTATCAAGACTCTATCGTCGTGGACAAAACCTTATCTATGATTGTGAATCGAAGCACTTTGGGTGCGTCAATGATGAAAGTTATAAGCGCTGTGTTAATCAAGGTGAGAAGTATTATGAGGTTTTCGGTAACCTGTGTCTCAAGCTGAAGACATTTCCCGATCAACCAGCATGTTTCAAAGAGCATTTAAGACTTATGGATAAGAATATGATGCATGTTTTTTGTGAACGCATCAAAAGGTAAGACTATGAAATACCTCTATCACTTCAAACCAAAAAATCTTGAGGGTACTATCCTAATGCCCTTAAACGATATGAAAGAATCTCTACCTGAGGTTTACGAAAAAGCTGCGGCTAAGTACAAAGGGCGAGAAGTTCTCTTAGAAAGAAGAATTCCTAAACTCGATTGTCTGTGGAATGATGTTCTTCATCTAGCGCCAATTAATCCTCAGATCATTGTTGATTACTGGGAAGAGATTGGGATCGAGAAAATTAATCATACCATCGAAGTCTTTAAGGTTCCCGTTGATCGCATTGATGAAGATCAGAGTATCTGTTTTTTGCCTCAGAATGTGGAATATGGAAAACTTGAAAACGATAATAATCATGTTTCTAAATTTATTAGTTCTGACTATGAAGAACAGACTGAAGTAACACAGATTCAAAAAGATATTTGGAAACAAGATCGTAAAAATGGTCGCCAAACTTTTTGGTACAGTCATACCACACATATTTTATTCAAAGGTCGCATTGATACTGAAGGTCTCGAGACGATAGAGGTGAGTTACTAATGAAAGTTTTATTTCTATGTTTGTTAACAGGCTTTGTATCATTCTTCGCTGGTCGCTACAGTGTAAATCCAAATCACGCAGTAGCTATTGAAGAAGAGGTGGAGGTGTCTTTAGGTGATGAGCTTGTGGAGTCTGAAGTTGAGGACTACGCTGTTTCGGACCTTGAGGTTATCAAAAAGGTAGAAGATTCTGTTGTAAAGAACTCTGCTGATGTTAGTAAAAAGAAAGAGGCTTACGAGAGAAAAAAGCGTGGAAAAGAAGTATTGCAAAAAGCTTACGACCTTATGAGCAATGGACCCGATGACAATATGGTTCTTGTTACTGAACTTTTTAAAGAAGCGAGAGAATATCTTGGAGATACTCAAGAGGTTCTAAGTAATCTTAGTAATAATTTACTAATGCAAGGAGAGCTCAAAGAAGCTCTTAAAGTAACGAAAGAATGTGTGGCCAATTTTCCAAAAGACAATCTTTGCAATGGTAATTTGATCAATATTGAATTCGATAATCCCGATATTTCAAAGCTTGAAGAGAGTATTGAGACGTGCCTTGAAAATACGCCAAAGAACTCCATGTGCCACATGGGACAGGCAAGTTACTTTATGAAAGTGGGCAAGCATAAAGAAGCAATCGATAAGTACGAAAGTCTCCTCAATCAAGAGTCATCACAAATTAAAATTCAGAATAAGTTTATCTATGATGCTCTTTCATTTGCTTATCGAAATAATGGTAATGAGAAGATATACTTATCATACACGCAAAAGTCTTGTGATAGTGGTAATAAGAGAGCTTGTGATAGGCTTTAGTTAATTATTCGTGACATAAGGATGTGTGGTCCAACACCTTCGATTTCGAAAGTTTCACCGAGAGATTCAAAGTCCATGGTTTCATAAAAACCCTTGGCCGATGTTCTGGCATTACACCAAACACGATCACAGAAATTTTGTTTGATAATTGGAAAAGCAAAGTTTAAAAGCTCGCGAGAGAGACCCTGCTTTCTAAACTCTTCAAGTGTTGCCATTCCTCTGAGTTGAAATTGGTTCTCTTCTTCAAAATTATCGTTTTTTCGATAATAGAAAGAGGCAATCGAAACCAGCTTTCCTTCAACAAAGGCACCAAGATGGAAAGTTTGCTCTTCACCGTCACCTTCAAAGTGACATGTTTCAACAGGAAGACCTGGTCTAAGAACTTGATTTCTTAGGTTATATGTATCACGAGTACTAACTCTTTTGACTTGCATTAAATAAATTCCTAATTTTAAGTAGTCGGAGTTTACACGGTGAATGTATCTATTTCTATGGGCGATGTGTTAGAAGCGGCGTGTAGCTCTAAAGAGTTTCTTCATCACAAGCTCGCCAACAGTCTCGGTGAATACTTCAAAAATTGTATCAGGGATTGACGATTTTTTGCCTTTCCAAAACGAAGTTGAATAGAAAAGGCAGCGGTTTTCATGCTCCTTAGCAAGAATATTTCCTTTTAGGCCCTTTAAAAAGCCATCGTTGAAGGTAAATTGATAATTTCCCGGCTTTTCAATACGCTCTAGTTTAAATTTTAAAGACATAGGAAAGGGAAGAAGAGTTGAATCAATATAGAGATAGACCTCTTTTTTCTTTTCGTCATAGCCTGAGAGTTTAATGAGATCC
>CAWUIU010000100.1:0-9753 GCA_963922285.1 uncultured Oligoflexia bacterium
TCTTTGAAGTTCATAAAATGGACATGACTCTTGATTATAAGGTTTTAAGTGATTCGTATGACCCTAATGATGAAATTGAGCTTGATAAATTTATTCTTAACTGTGTTGCCCCTGATACGATTACTCCAGGCTTTATTGCTGATATATCTGGCGTACTCGCTAGCTATAACGTTAATATTTTAAAAATAGATAAGGTTTCACCTGGGGACTTTAAATCACTTGAAATTTTAACAACAATTCCAAAAGCGCTAGATCACAGAGTCTTAAAGCAAGAACTCATTAAAGTTAGTAACGTACATAAAATCGATATCGCTTTTTTAAAAGATAATGTATTTCGCCGCTCTAAACGACTCATTGTCTTTGATATGGACTCAACTCTTATTCAAACTGAAGTTATTGACGAGCTCGCACATGCTCACGGAGTAGGCCAAGAGATCTCTGAAATTACGGAGCAGGCCATGAACGGAGAACTAGATTTTAATGAATCACTTGTTGCTAGAGTTTCAAAATTAAAAGGTCTTGATGCATCTGTAATGCAAGAGATTTTAGAGAAACTTCCTCTAACTCCTGGTGTCGAAGAGTTTTTAACGACGATAAAAAAACTGGGATATAAAGTTGCGGTCATTAGTGGTGGTTTCACATTTTTTGCAAATGCTTTAAAAGAAAGATTAGGCCTTGACTATGCCTTTGCTAACGAACTTGAAATCATCGATGGAAAACTCACTGGACAAGTTCTTGGAACCATCGTCAATGCTGAACAAAAAGCGATTCTTGTAAACTTGATTTCTCAACAAGAGAATATATCTCCTGAGCAAGTTGTGGCAATAGGAGATGGTGCAAATGACCTACCGATGCTTTCGCAAGCCGGGCTTGGTATTGCTTTTCATGCAAAAGAAGTTGTAAAGAAAAAAGCACAGAACCATATGTCTCATGGCCCCATGACTTCAATTCTTTATTTTCTAGGAATACCTGGCGAGATTAAGTAGCTCTTAATTCAACCAAGCGTAATTAGATAAATACTCAGCATGTCTGAGGTACTTTTCCTTATTTGGACAATAAACTTCTCCATCAGATACTTCCCCAACAATTGAGCCTTCAAATCTCTTCGCCGCTTGAGTATCAATGATGTAGCCCCATGTGTTCCCACCATCACAATAATCTTCATGAGTTGTAATCATAAGATATTGTTTTCCTGTTAGAGTATCTCTCAAGTAAGTGTTCTTGAGGGCCATACAAGGAATATTTTCGTCATTCCAAGATAATTCATTATAGGCCGTTATAAATTTATCAAAAACCGGCGCTCCCCAACCTTCAAATAATATTTCAACGTTATTATCAAGATCTAAGTAACCACCACCATTTTTAACGAAATCTGGTGAAACCTCACAATATTCACTACCCATGACAGTTAAACATAAGCTAAGAGCAGTTATTAGGCTAAACTTCTTCATTTTCCCTCCAATATATAATTATGATCTTGTACTTATTAGTATTTAATTTGTTGAGTTAAATTGTAAAAATGATAGGTTTTCATTTCTCCTAAACGAGATCTAGACGATTGATATTAGATACTATACATTGGCGTTTATGAGAGAAATTCTTCAATCTAAAATTCACAAAGCTACAGTTACACAAGCAGATCTAGGCTACATCGGTTCAATTACAATCGACTCAGATCTACTTGAACTCGTCGATTTATGGCCAGGTCAAAAAGTACTGATTGTTTCAAATACATCTGGTGCAAGACTTGAAACTTATGTCATTGCTGGGGAAAAAGGTTCAGGAGAAATCTGTGTTAACGGAGCAGCTGCTCACCTTGTAAAAAAAGGTGATGAAATTATCATCATTTCTTTCCAATATTCTGACCATCCAACAGAAGCAAAACAAATTTTAGTCGATGAAAATAATCGATTCTCACAATATCTTTAAAGTACATCTGGAAATTTAGACCTCATTAAAGTCATCAATATTCAATGTTATATATAGAGTATGAGAATTACTTTAAAACCTCGTGGTAACAAATTTAAAGAATTAGATGGTATTGAAATTGATAAACTCACTGAAGTTGAAATCATTTCGAAAAGTGTTACCGAAATCCCGACAGAACTCCTTCACTCAGGAATCACTAAAATTCAATTGTTAACACCAAAGATGTCAATCGTGCCAGAGACTTTTTCTAATATGGTTAACTTAAAGTTTCTACGTCTAAAAAATGCACCAGAAGTTAAAGAACTATCACATCTACACTTTAAAAACTTAGAAGAAGTTTATCTCTCCGGTCTTTCACTTAGCGAGTTTCCTCACTTTATATCTGAATCAGCACTTTCAATTCAAGTATTAGACCTACATGGGAATAAGATTAGTGAAGTTCCAAATTACGTTCATGGAATGGACAAACTTAAAAGATTAATTTTGGATAGTAACAATATTGATACATTCTTACTAACAAAAGAAGGATTAACAAGTCTTCTCTATTTATCACTTGATAACAATCCCTTTTCAGAAGAAGAAAAAAAACGAATAGAGTCTGTTTTTAAAATCACTTTTTAAGTTATAGGAAAAGCTTAATACCTAAGCCAATAATATACTTCTCATTATAAATATCTTGAGCATAACGAAAATTCGTTGAGCCAAGAGTTTTATTGGTAATATAAGTGAAAAGATAGCTATTATTACGATAGTCTTTTAGAGAGTAATAAAGCTTCTCATTAATAAATAACTGCTTTTGATCAGTGAACTTATAGTCTGTATAGACATACTCATGCGTTCCTAAATAACTCAAGCGATTGTTAATTTGAAAATTGAAGTTTAAGTGAAGACTTGTGATACTTCTTTCAAGAGAGTCGCCAAGTAGATTTTGAGAGTTTGTATAATTTCTATCCATTAAGCTTAGAGGAATATAATCATAGAGCTCATTATCAAAGTAGCTCACTCCATAAGAATCATAGTGACGATATTGTGTGTAGAATTCAACACCTCCATCAAAGAAGGAATGACCTAGTTTTAAGAGGTAGATATTTTTTTGTTCAGAAACATTATAAGCATATTCAAAACCATAGATAAACCTGGACTCTTTTTGGCTTACAAAATACAGAGAAGGAAGCACTTCGTACTTTTCACCTGACTTAAAATCTAGTCCACGTGAATAGATATATGAAAGAAATCCTACTCTTTTCTTGGAAGATTCTTTTTCAAAGCTAAAAGTATAAAGATCGCCATCAACAGAAATAACACTAGTGCCTGAGATAATAGCCTCAAATCTGTAATCAGAAAACTGGTAATGAAAGCGAGCTCCACTAACCAGAGCATCTTCAACAAGAACACCTGAACCAATAGTTAATGGCCCAAGATCAAAAAGCCTAATGGCGGACTTTTCACTAAACTCCCAATTCATACTAAATATACTTACATTGCGGTAATTCCCCAAATATCCGCTACTAATAGAGCCGTTAACTAATGCTTGATTTAAATTTAGAGAAACTCGATCTGTTAAATTATATTCTGCAAAAATATCAATCCAGTAACCTGAGCCATGATAAAAGCCAACAACATCTCCCCAATATTTCCAAAGTTCCACATCAGATGCTATTGAGAACTTCTTTGTTGAATATCCCCTCTTTTGTTCTTGCAACTGACTATAAAGGTCTTGATTAACTAGTTCCTTCGCAAATATGCAGGAGGATAAAAATAATGATAAACAAAATATAACTCGCATCAAATTATTATTAAATTCAATTGATGCTATGTCTAGATTAAAGGTTAAAAGTAAACGGATACCTTACAAATAAAAAAGGGAAGTCAATGCTTCCCTTTCGAATATTTAAATATTTTAGATAGTATTAAACTTCATCTAGGACGAGTAAATCTTCAATCGACTCTACTTGTTGAACTTGGTGTCTATTTCTTGCTCTTAAACGACTTCTTGCTCTTCTATCCATTCTATCCATACGAGAACCACGATCTCTTCCCATACGTGCCTGTCTTCTTTCCTGTTTCTTCTGGCATTTAAAGAGTTTTACTCTTTGTTTTGGAGAAAGAATATCAAATTGAATTTCAAGTTTCATTGCTTTCTTAAGCTGTTTAACTGGCTTATTTGCTATACGTAATTCTTTTTTCGCAGCTATGGCCTCTTCTTTAGTCGTCGATGCATCTTTCATAACTTTATTAAAAGCTTTTTTAGCGGCCTTGATCTGCGCTGTGAAATCTTTAATTTGCGCTCGCGTTTCTTTTTTAAGTTTTCGAATTTCTCTTTTTTGCGCCTTAGAAATTATAAGTCCATGACAACCTTTAAATAGTTTTTTTCCCCTGAATACTTCTTCATCAGCTGGTGACCTGGCATTCGCTGTTGCACTGACAATAAAAAGACCTAAAATTAATGCTCTCATACAAACCCTCCCGAGATAACATTTGTAAGCTATTTCTAACAAACGAGAGGATAAATACAAACTACATAATACTCAAATGAACTTACGGATAAAGTAATAAAGTTAACAGGTAAATTGAAAAATATGAAAGTTTTGGGTCCAAAATGACACTTTGGACAAAATCCATGCCAATATTTCTAAATATCGACCTTAATTCTCGTATTTGCCCTTCTTAATCGATCTAAAAGAGTATCAATCAGCGCCTTATGCCATGGAGGTTGCTTATCTAAGAACTTTTGAAATTTATCAACTGGTACAACGACTAAAGTACATTCTTGAATCGCTCTAACAGATGCGCTTCTAGTCATTTCACCTACCAATTCTCCAGAATAAATTGTTCCAATTTGTTGTTCAGCTTGTCCCTTTCTCTTATAGACTGCCATTGTACCACTCTGTAAGTAATACATGTTGGTCGATTCTTCACCTTCTCGAACGAGAAATTCTTTTGGATTTAAAGTAATAGTATCAGTCATCTTAACCTCATTAATATTCTAGATGGCTTAAGATGTAAAAAAAAGGTGGCAGAAATTAATCTACCACGATTTAGAGGTATTAAAGAGGGTTAAACACTCCATCTTTTGAGATGAGGAAACGTCCTTCACATAGCTCTCCTGCGATTACTTTTTTAGAGAGCGGTCTTATAACATACTTACTAAAAACTGACTTTAGAGGTCGAGCACCAAACTTATCACTATAGCCTTCGTCTTCAATTACTTGTCTAAGACTTTCATCAAGCTCAATTTTAATTTTCTTATCTTTTAATCTATGATTAACTAGTGATAATTCACGATCCATTAAACGACTCATAACTCTAATATCAAGGTTTTGATAATCTAGAATCGCATCAAGACGTCCTAGAACCTCAGGCTTAAAGTCAAAATCTAAGTCCTTTGAATTTGTTGTTAAAAGGATAATACAATTTTTAAAGTCAATAGTTCTTCCTTTATTATCTGTAAGACGGCCATCATCTAGAATTTGTAAAAGAATATCTGAAAAATCACGATGGGCTTTTTCAATTTCGTCAAAGAGAATTACCGAATAAGGTCGTCTGCGAATCGCTTCAGTTAAAGCACCTCCTTCTTCATAACCTACATATCCAGGAGCAGCACCTATGAGTTTTGAAACAGAATGTTTTTCACTAAACTCCGACAAATCAAACCGAATAAGATTTTCTTCTGAGTCAAAAATAAAATTTGCAAGACTTTTTGCTGTCTCAGTTTTTCCAACCCCCGAAGGACCTCTTAATAAAAACGATCCTAATGGTCTTGATTCATCAGAAAGACCAGCATGAGAGGCAATAAGAGTATCACTAATTTCTTTCAGTGGGTGGTCTTGACCATAAACTCTATCCTTTAAGTATTCCTCTAGCTTCAATATTTCATCTTGCTTAGACTTTAATATTTTTTCAATAGGAATACCTGTTTGTCTGGAAATGACATTGGCGACACTCTCTTTTGTTAAAATCCAATCATGCGAGTTAGCGGCTAACTTTTCTTCGACTTCAGGTAATAGTGAATATTTTATCCTTGAAGCTTCTTCATAATTTTGAGATCTCTCAGCGTTTTCTAAGTCAAATAATAGTCTTTCTTTTTGATTTTTTAATTCCGACACTTGTCTTAGACTTAGAACTTCTCTTTCCCATAACTCTCTTTTTGAAGAGAACTGTTCTTCTAAAGATTTAATTTCATTTTTTAGAGAATTATTGTCTTGATCAATTTGCAGCGACACTTTCTTTGATCGTATTTCTGCCTCAAGATCAACAAGATCCGCCGGCATCGCCTCCGCTGAAAGCTTTAGTGCAGAAGCTGCTTCATCCACAAGATCAATTGCTTTATCAGGAAGATTCTTATCAGTCATATACTTAGTCGATAGAACAACAGAGTTGAAAATGGCATCATCAGAAATTTGAATTCCATGGTGCATTTCTAATTTTTCTTTTATTCCGTAAAGAATTTCAATCGAATCTTCAATACTAGGTTCAAGAACTGGAACTTGCCTAAATCTTCGATCGAGCGCAGAGTCACCAAGAATATACTTTTGATATTCTTCTGGTGTTGTGGCGCCAATACAGTTCAGCTCACCTCTTGCTAGCGCTGGTTTTAGTAAGTTTGCCGCATCCATCGCCCCATCAGTTTTTCCAGCGCCAACTAATTGATGCATTTCATCGATAAAGAGAATTGATTCATGAGCATGCTCTTTTATGAACTTTAACAATGATTGAAGCCTTTCTTCAAATTCCCCACGAAACTTAGTTCCGGCCATCAGAGCACCCATGTCAAGAGCATAAACAGTTTTATCATTTAATACATCTGGGACATCGCCTTTAACAATGGCCTCAGCAAGTCCTTCAACAATAGCAGTTTTCCCTACCCCAGCAGAACCAACGAGAACTGGATTATTCTTACCTCTTCGACCAAGAATTTCCATCACCGCTCTAATTTCTTTTGAGCGACCGATAACAGGATCTAACTTACCTTCTTTTGCCAACTCGTTTAAGTTAACTAAAAAAGTAGGCATCTCACTTTCTTCTTGTGCGTCACTTGAAAAAGAATTTGGATCAATTTCTAACTCTGGAAAGATTTGAGTGATAAAGCGTAACAGTGATTTTTCATTTATTTCCCCATTGCCCTCTTGCACAGAGTAGCTTGAAGCATATGTTAACCAATTCGAAAACTGTTGATTGGGACGCAAGTGCTCAGGCACTTGTTTTATGACAGGTAAGTTTTTGAGAAATGTTTCAGAGCTAGTAAGATAACTTTTCAGACTTTTCGCTGAAATTGTCTGTGGATTCTTTATAAGACCGTATAACAAGTGATAGTGAGTGAGCTCTCCATGCCCTCGTTGTAAAGCCTCAGATTGAGCTATTTCAATTGAACCAAGTGTGATCGCATCATATTTATGCATATTCTCCTCCGTCAGGTCATCTAAGGGTCATCCCCTCCATATCTACAAGTTGGGAGAGGAATAACCGATGTCAAGACCAGAGGAGAATATTTATCTAAGTACGCGTAAATTTAAAAGTCTATTTGGCCCACTTGATGTTCTCTCCCATTCATCACGAGAAATATCTAAACGATCAACTTCTGATGCCTCACTATAGCGATAATTAACATCATAATCATCTTCATAGATTTTCTTTGCATTTAGGTAAATTAGTCGAGATATAAAATCAGAGGATTGAGCATTAAATTCTCCCTCAAAGACACTTTCATAATTAGCTAAGCTAAATATATTTAAAGTATCTCCTCTAAGAATTTGGCCAATATTAACACTTAAGTTAATATCTAAGAAGCTATCATAAGTTTTTTGCACACTAAAACTCACTTCTCTACTTTGATATTTTACAAAACCTTCTTTTTCAATTGTTATTTGATTTCTATTTTTAGAAAAGCTAAACTCAGACATAAGCTCTAAATGTTGACAACAATCTGGGATTTTCCAATATTTGAAGTCTACACTCTCCCCACGATCTAATTTAGCAAACTTCTCATTTCTAAAATCGATAGCATAATTTGGTCCGATACTTTTCTTTTCACCAAATTTAACAATTAGCATACTTTCAAGATCAACTTGTCTTACAGAAGATAGTCTTTTGTTGAAGTTATCAATATATCTCTCATCCACAAATTGAACTTCATATATACTCGGGTATAAATCTTGAACATCAACGCTTGCAAAAAGTATTCTATCTTTATTTCTTTTTAAGTCGTTCTTCGAAATACTTAATTTACCTGATCCTTTAAGATTTGTATGTTTTTCTCTGAATTTAATAAGTACTTTAGAGAAGCACTTTGGTCTTTGTAGTGTCCAAGGAGCAGGATGTGGAATTTTTACATTTTCCTCTGTTTTAAAATTATATGTATTATCGTCAACTTTTGATATCTCAATTTCAATATCTTTCTTTTCAGTAAAAACTGCAGCATCTCCAATCGGAAGCGACACAGAACAAACACTTTCTAAGGTGTGAGCACCAGTTTCAATAATTACATTTTCACTCTTGAATGTCGTTGTAAACTTAGGAAGAACAGTCTTTGCTGCAACAAGTCCAGAGATTAATAATAATAAGATAATTTTTTCATGAATACCTCCCATATCTGAAGTTTTTATAAACTATATATTGCTCTCTTGGAATAAAATCTATTGTCACAATTCACTAATATATGTAAGTATAAATTCTAACTAATTGAAATGTTGACCAAAATGATCATTTAGAGCACAATATTATTTATCAAGGATCGATAAATGATAAAGATAACTGCACTTATTATTGCTACAATACTTACCTGTTGTTCTTACTCTTACGACTTTCCAGTCAAAGACTTCTCTAACCCACAAAAAACGATGAATTACTTCTTAAAGTCGATGAAGGGTTATAAACTAGGCCATACCGAAGGTGCTGAGAGAGCAAGTAAAGCCTTTGACCTTAGAAACTATTCAGAGTCAACAAAGACCATTAAAGGCGAAGAGTACTCTATAAAGTTAATCAATATATTTGACCGCATGGAATATATCAAAATTGATGATATTCCTACTAAGCCTGATTACGATATATGGCACTACAAAAAAGATATTCTTAAAATAGATGATAAAACAAGATCGGTAGAAATCTCGATGGTCAAAGAAAAAGACCAATGGAAGTTTTCAAAGGAAACAATTCGCTCATTAGATTATTATGAGATTTTTCTAAAAGATAAAAAAATTGTTAAAGGTGTCATCGCTGATACAAGCCTTCGTACTAGAATAAAAAGTCATCTACCTAAATGGGTCTTTAAGGAAAATTTCTTTTTGAAAAATATTCAATGGCTTGGTCTTATTGCACTTATCTTATTTTCGTTCATCATTGATCGTATTGTCAGATTTGTAATAGCCTCACGAATCTTAAGTTTTTTCAAAAAGAAACATTTGAGTATTCAAGAATTTGAAGAACAAAAATTCCTAGCCCCTCTTGGAAAAGTCGTTTTTCTCATCGTCTTTAAATCATTGGTATTCATACTTGAACTTAGTCCACAAACATTAGCAGTCGTGGCCAAAGTTACAGATATCTTTCTAACTCTTGCTGTTATTTTTACCCTAAATCAAGGTATCGAAGTTCTTTGCTTATTCTTACTCGATAAAGCAAAAGAAACAGAAAATAAGTTTGATGACATCTTAGTTCCACTCATCAGCAAAACGGCTCGCTTCTTCGTCTATGCCTTTGGAATTGTCTATATCGGAGATGCTCTTGATTTAAATATGAAAAATATTCTTGCAGGAATGGGGATTGGAGGTATTGCATTCGCTCTGGCCGCTAAGGATACAGTATCAAATCTCTTTGGTTCTTTCACCGTTC
>CAWUIU010000101.1:0-9608 GCA_963922285.1 uncultured Oligoflexia bacterium
CGATCTTTCGCTCAATCGAGTAATTGACGCCGTGGCCTTGGAAAAGTTGAGTGATTGAGTCAAGGTTTTTCTCTCGATAAAATGTACCATGTACTTTTGCACTTGGAACAAAGTAAGTAAAAGTTTTCTTATTTGGTTTTTTAAATAGTTTATTGAACATAAGACCTCATGGAAAAGTTTACCCAATTATTTTTTTTGTGCAAGAAATAAAAAATCGCGCTATACTTTTAATGTATCGACAGGAAGTCATGATACGAATAGGCAGGAAGCCGGAAATGGAGGGACAGTTGCAGGTCCCTCTTTTCATTTCTAGAGTCCAAATATTTCATCTTGCAAATTAAAACTCTTATTCTTTATTATTATATTAAATTTTTTATTCTCTATTTTATAAACTGCTAATTCTGTTACAACAAAGTGAACGACTGATTTACCTGTAAGAGGTAAGTCGCACTTTTTTACAAGCTTACTAATACCGTCCTTATTATGTTGGGTCATCATAACAATGACATTCTTCGCTCCATTAACGAGATCCATTGCTCCGCCCATCCCAGTCATTTTCTTTCCCGGGATTTTCCAATTTGCTAGACTTCCTTCAACATCAACTTGCATTCCACCGAGTACAGCGAAGTCAAGGTGACCACCTCTAATCATGCCAAAGCTCATTGAGCTATCAAAGAAGGAAGCATGATTATTAATACTGATTGTTTCTTTACCTGCATTAATCAGAGTAGGGGAAACATTGGAGGTGCTTGGCCTTCCGCTTACTCCTAGAACGCCATTTTCTGAATGGATCATATAATTATGCTTTTCAGGCAATACTTCACTTACAAGAGTTGGCATCCCTATTCCTAAATTAATCGATGAGAAATCAGGGATTAGCTTTAATACTTCTTGTGCCATTTCATGCTTTGACCAACTCATGATTTTTCTCCGTCATTTGTCATAAGAAATTCAATATCATTCTTATAATTTGAACCTTCATAAATTCGATCGACAAAAATACCTGGAAGGTGAATTTCATCAGCGGAGAGTTGGCCAAGTGTAACTAAGTTTTCAACTTCAACAATTGTCGTCTTAGCGGCCATGGCCATAAGAGGTGAGAAATTACGTGCTGTCTCTTTGAACTTCAAATTACCATACTCATCTCCATACTCGGCCTTAATAATGGCATAGTCTGCATGAAGTGCTTCCTCTAGAATACATGGTCGATCAAAGACTTTTTCTTCTTTTCCTTCGGCCACCTCAGTTCCATAACCTGTCGGTGTATAGAAAGCTCTAATTCCCATTCCAGCAGCTCTTATTCGCTCCGAAAAAGTTCCCTGTGGGACGAGATCAACATTAATTTCTCCAGATAAAATTCTCTTTTCAAGGTTCGGGTTTCCACCAACATAAGAACAGATCGCATTTGAAATCATATCCTTAACGAGCCAAGCAACAAGTCCTCTTCCCGAATTACCAATATTGTTAGAAATAGCTGTCAGATTATTTATTGGGAGTTTTGAAATTGCTTCGATACTATTTTCTGGAATGCCACATAAGCCGAAACCACCGCTCATAATTCTTGCGCCGCTTTTTATGTCTCGTGTTGCTTCGTTAGCGTCTTTAAATACTTTTTTCATTAGAGTTCCAATTTATGTTCCACATAGTTTTCATCATGTTCTGGACATCCACGCCAAGTATGAAATATCTTGGTTTGATAGTTATAGGTGGCACCACCACATGTCATTGATGGATCAGTTTGATTTGCCATAAAATGTGAGCATAAGGATTTCGGATATCCATCATGATTTGTCAGTACCGAAAAAAGCGATTCTTCACTTAGCTTACCGCTATTAAAATCTTCCATCTTTTCATAGCGAATAAATGTGGTTGAGTTTCCTGAAATCTTATCTTCGATACTTTTATTATTCTTACCTAGGCAATGATTGGTATGAAAGAGGTAATCATTGTTAAAATTCTCAGTCGTTAGAACTTTCTCTTTATATTGAGGTGAGACTTCCCAGTGCTCACTTTTCTTGCCATCACTAAGTAGATAATTATGACCTGAGGTAACAGGGGCATTATATAAAAGTGTGCTTTGTTCGGAAATACTATTTTGATCGAGTAGCTTTCTTACGAGCGTGGGCCAAAGAAGTGCAGCCTGTGCATTCTTAGTATTAATGTTATTGACACCAACAAAAATACCTTGCGAGTTAACTCCCATCATTCCTAAGCAAGCAGCAAGAGAAAAGACGAGCTTGTCGTTAAACTTAAGGAGGCAGATGTAGTTCTTCGCACTACTATGCATATCCCAGGTTTGACCGACTTCATGATGCTTATCTAAGGCAGATATTGTTGTGCACCCTTCATCATGCATTTCTATATCTCTGAAGTCTGTATAATTGTTTAGTATCACGAGATCGACTAGGCTAACTGACGATGATGTTGAGATGGCCACTAGCTCATCATATAAGTCTTCATCATACATTTTAGTAACCAGCAACTGGCTTCCTGCGAGTTCCTCAATGTGGTTTTTAAGCTTAGGATTCTTTTGAATCATTAATTCACGACGAATATCAGAAAGCTCTTTTATGGCTTCTTTAAAAGATTCTCCATGAATAAACCCCCAGTTCTCCTTTTTTTCATTTGTAAGATCGATGATCGGAAAGTTTAAATCTAGCATTGCGACTCTTTTATTCGATAGAGACCTGATTCAGGGAATCTCTTCTTCACTTTATAAGATGAGGACTTGTTTACAAAGAAGAGATCTTTTTCAAGAGCTATGTTTTCATTAATTTTTTTAGCAGAAGCTAAGTTCATTGCCATTACCCGTTGATGCAGTGAAATTTCATCACCATCCCACGTGCTGATCATCATAAGCGGACTATGAACACGTAAATCTTCTTTTAGCGCACAAATTGCCATTTGCCCTGTCAAATACATGAAGAGTGCATCGGGCGCGACTTCTTCTTGATAAAAAATATCGCTTTGATCATTGTGGGTTAGAGTCGTGTCATATGTTAGAGTAACATTATGCTTATCACAGCACACTCTGATTTCCTTTAAGAAGGAGATAGTGTCTGATTTACCTTTAGTTTTCAATAATTCGCCTGTATTAATAAAAAGACTTAAGTAACTTTCTGTTTTTAGTTCTTTTTCTACGATCTCAAGATCACTTTTGACATTATTAGCTTCATAGAGACCAAATGTTTCAAGGGTTACAGACCTTGCAAGAGTACTATTCTTTCCAAAGTAGTGTGAATCAAGAGTTAGAATACTCTTAGGTCTTTGAGGCTTTTCCTCTTTTCTAGTAAAGAAAACAGACTTGTAGATTTTATCCACGCATTCACTATGTCCGCTTGCAGTGAAAATATATTGCAAACTCTTTGGTAGAGTAGAGCAAAACTTATTTAAACTATTGATATAGTCTTCAGATATAAAATTGGATAAGCATACTTTATTAACCATCGATGGAAGATAATTAATAATATCAGTATCAGAAAAACTTGTGCCTACTAGCGCAGATTGTTGATGTGGCCGTATCTCTGATTTTTGATCTTTCCACTTTAAAGTCGAGCGATAGAGAATGACGTCACGATAATCAAGGTCATCAAGATAGTCTTCCTCTATAAATAATTCAGGAATTGCACCAAGTGAAAGATTTGTACTAAGCATGCTCGCTGCTAACATGTAACGATTACGTCCATAAATATATTCACAACCTTTACTAATCGCAACTAGCTCAAGTGTGTACTTTAGATAACGGCCAAGAGCAGTTCCTTGGTAAGCACTTGTTGCTGTTGTATCCAGCATATAGAGTGCTTTAGGACTACTGAAATACTTAGCTCTTCTCAATGCTCGTTCATCAGAAAAGTTACTTGCCTTGGCGCCAAAACAAATACCAATAAGTTTATCGTCTTTTAAGAGACCTAGACAAACTGAAGGATTAGATTTCGCAGCTCTTTCAAACTTTTTAATGGATGTTTGCCTTGTTTCTTCGTAAGTTTGTTCTTGGATTGTTTGAATATTATTTTTGAAGTCATCGAAGTTCTTATCCGTAATTTGAATAAGTTCAGCTCCATACTGATCTTTAAAGAAAGTACTAGCGTATTTTAATGCTTCATCGCTAGCTATTCCATTTTTCTTTGCGATGATTAATTTTTCATGCCACATATACATATGTGAGTTATGTTCTTTTATTGAAGTATCGAAATCTGTTTTAATTTGCAATTCTTCTTTGTTTAATATGTTCTTTGCCATAGCATCAAGTGCAATAAAAAGGTTGTTGATGTCGATCTCTTTCCACGAAGTATTTAGTCTAAATCGTAGTGTTCTCTCTCCTGCAGGATAAATCAATAGACCCATTTTAAAACGAAGTTTGATAAACTCTTGAACATTATCTTTGTTCTTGAGATCAAATGAGAAGGCTATACCTTGTGCTCTAGGGTTTTCAAACTCTTCATGAGCACTAATTAGTATATAAAGATGATTCATTACCATCTTTTCAATGTCTATGATATTTTGTTTAAAGTGCGTACTTGCTAATCCCTGATAGAGCCCTCTTGTAATTGAAGCTAGATTGACTTCATTATTAACATCTTCTCTGCCATCAAAGGCCATGACAAAGCCTGTTTGTGACTTTTTGGCACTTGTTACATAATCAGGAAATAATTCATTACCTTGAGAATCTTTCATATTAAAGTATTTAAACCAGAAAAAATCTTGTCCTAAGTAAAAACCTGTTTGTACTTCATCCATTATTAGTGGAATTGAGTGGGACTTACAAAGAATTGTTAGAAGATTGTAAAACCTCTTTGATGCATATTTATCTCCGCCTTCACATTGCATAGGCTCGATAATAACAGCATAGTGATCTCCTGTTTCAATCTGTTCTTTTACACTCAATAAGCATTCAATTTCATGTGCCAATAACTTATCATTACTAGACATTAATTCTTTACATTTAATATTGAAATTCAGGCTTTGATGGTTTTCAAATAGTTCTAGTAAATCTTTTGTGGCCTCTGTTTCCATTTCGCTATATGTTTGCGGATAAGCGACGAAAGTCGTTTCTTTACCAGGCACTTCAAAAGGCTCTCTTTTAGTTTTGTTCCATGTTGAGAAAAGGCTAGTTAACATTCGTCCATGAAAAGAACCTTCAAAGGCCAAAACTTTCTTTGCATTTGGATAATCTTTTTGTGTTTTTTCTAAACTCATGATGAAGGCTAATTCGTTAGATTCTGATCCTGAGTTAGTAAATGTTATACCAACTTCTTTATGACCAGACTCTCTTCTTAAAAAAGTTCTAAAAGCATTTTTTATATCGGTTGCTTCGTCGCTTTGGAGATCGTTAGTCCAACAAGATTGAATATGTCCTACACCAAATAGAGGAGTAGGGTTAAAACCTAGTGTCAGGGAAGCTATTTGGCTTGAAGCATCGAGAAGATATCTTGTCTTATCGCCAGCGAGTGCCATATATGGTCCATAGCTGTTTTTATAATCGATTATATAAGGTTTTTTTTCTCTTGGGATAATTTTAGTTTCATAAAGCTTTTCTAGAGTATTTAGGCCGTACTTTTCATTCTTTTCATTAATAATTGGTAATTTCATAATCATCCTCTTATTTAACCTGAGTTTCGATAATGTCTTTAATCCATTCTGAGAATTTAATACCCGAATTTTCAAGCATTTTAGGAAACATTGAAATAGGTGTCATTCCAGGAAAAGTATTAATCTCATTTAAGTATATTCCTTCTTCGTTATAGAAAAAATCTACTCGTGATAAATGCCTAAGTCCAAATGCCTTAAAAGCTTTTATTGAATAATTCTTAATCGTTTCGATTTCTTGTTCTGTAAGACCTTGGGCCTCGATTGCAACTTCTGTCGTTGAATCCTTGGAGTACTTTTCTTCATAATCATAGAAATCACCACTACAAATGATTTCACCTGGAGCTGTCGCTTTGATTTTTCCATTATGATAAAATACAGCAACTTCAAGTTCTCTTCCCTTAATTGTTTTTTCAATTAAGACGTTGTCAGAATAATTAAATGCTTCTTTTATCGTAGATAACAATTTTTCTTTTTTAGTAATATGGTAGCAGCCTACTGATGATCCCTGATTAGCAGCTTTTACAAAGACATCTTTTTGCTTTTCAAAGAATGCAAGAATAGCTTCTTCATCTAAATCTATAAACTTGTTTGCAAAAATATATGGTGTGTTTTTGATACTTAATGCTTCCAGAAGGAGTTTCGTCTGTACTTTATTGAACGTTAAAACACTTGCCTCTGTTTCTTGGCCTAGATAGGGAAGACCTATTGTTTCAAAGAAGCCTTGAATCTCACCAGTCTCCCCTGGTGTACCATGAAAACAAGGGATAACGTAATCAATATAGGGTTGTTCTGTAGGAGTTTTTAGAATTTTACCATTGAGTGAACAGTCCCGACCTTCACTTTGCCAGGTGCCACTTTTTGTTACTTCAACAAGTATAGGGTTAAATGAGTCTGTTTTAGATAACTGATCGATGATGTAGCCAGCAGAGACCTTTGAAATCTCATGTTCTGTACCGCCGCCACCAAAGAGGACGAGAATATTTCTCTTATTCATCATTTATAACATCCTTGTTACATCGAAAATATAAAAGAGCCCAGATCTAGTCGATCTGAGCAGGGTATTTTACATCATCAAGAGTTTTGAATTTTTCAAACATCTCTTCGTTACTCCATGTGAAAGTCCTCTTCTCACCATGTTTACGAACTGAGACTGTTGCATTTTCCATTTCACGATCACCAATGACGAGCATGAATGGAACTTTAGCTTTTTGGATTTGTCTTGTCTTGTACCCCATCGATTCATTACGATCATCAACTCTGACTCGATATCCTTTGTTGAAAAGTTCTTTTTGAAGATTCGCCGCGTACTCACCATGAACATCTTGGTTAACAGGTACGATAACGGCTTGCTCTGGAGCTAACCAGAATGGGAAGACACCACCAACGTGTTCAAGATAAACTCCAAAGAATCTCTCGAGGGAACCAAGTAGTGCTCTATGGACAACAACTGGTCTTTCTTCGCCACCATCTTTCGTTGTGAATTTTAGATCAAAACGTTGTGGCAGTTGAAAGTCTAGTTGAATTGTTCCAAGTTGATGATAACGATTAATTGCATCGGCAACGTCGATATCTATCTTTGGACCATAAAAGGCACCATCACCTTCTTTAATAAAGTATTCTAAACCTGACGCATCAAGAGCTTGCTTTAGAGCATTCTCTGCAATATCCCATTCCTCATCTGAACCTGCTTTCTTTTCAGGTCTTGTGGAAAGATTGATTTTAAAGTTTTTAAAATCAAAAACTTTGTAGGCCGTAAGAATCATCTCCATTGTTCTCTTGATTTCGTCTTGAATTTGATCAAGAGCTAAGAAAATATGTGCATCATCTTGGCAGAAAGTTCTAACTCTCGTTAAACCAGCAAGAGCACCAGCTTTTTCATAACGGTGTAATCTCCCAAAATCAGCATATCTCATAGGTAGGTCACGGTATGAATACTTGTAGTGAGCAAACATGAGCATATGACAAGGACAGTTCATTGGTTTTACAGCATATTCTCTTTCATCAATTTTTGAGAAGAACATATTTTCTTTGTAATGTTCGTAATGCCCTGATGTTTGCCAAAGATCACTATCTAAAACTTGTGGCGTGATAACTTCATCATAGTCATAGATTCGATAAAGTCTTCTAATATACTCAACGAGATTATTATAGACAAATGCACCTTTTGGCATAAAGAATGGTGCACCAGGAGAGAAGTTTTCAAAATGAAATAAGCCAAGTTCCTTACCTAGCTTTCGATGGTCTCTTTTTTTCGCTTCTTCTAAAAAGTTTAAATGAGATTTAAGTTCTTTTTTATCTTTAAATTGAACAGCATAAACACGTTGAAGCATTTGTCTTTTCTCGTCACCACGCCAATATGCTCCAGCGACACTTAAGAGTTTAAAAGATTGCGGAAGATCACCTGTATTCTCAACATGTGGTCCACGACATAGGTCAATGAATTCACCCTGGCCGTAGCAACCAATCTCTTCATCTTCAGGTATTGCTTCAATTAGTTCAACTTTTAAGTCCTGTCCTTTTCCTTTGAAAAATGAAATCGCTTCATCACGCTTCATGACAGTTCTTTCAATTGGTAACTTTTCTTTAATGATGGACTTCATCTCATCTTCAATTTTTTGAAGGTGCTCTTCGCTCAGGCGGGTTGTCATCTCAACATCATAGTAGAATCCGTTTTCAATTACTGGACCTACTCCAAATTGTACTTTTTCATTTGGGAATACTCTTTCAATAGCCTGGGCCATGAGGTGGGCTGAAGAGTGTCTGATTGTTTCAATGTCAAATTTCGCCACTTTTTCTCCATCTTTATAACGATTTTTAATGAAACCATAAAATACCAATAATCAGATAGATAAGTCCACAAAATCCTACCTTTTATCTTCAATTTTAAATCTTTTGTGGATAGAATAGAGTTTAAAATAAAGAAGGTCAGTCATGGCGATGAAAAGAGTAAATGTCATTATTCCAGAAGAATATTATGACGAAATTCATTCACGAGGTTTAAAGTTAAGTGGTGTCGTACGCGAGGCTCTTGAAGATCAGCTCAATCCTAACAAAGTCACAATATCTGTCAGTGAGAAAACACATAAACTTTATATGCAAATATTTAGTGAGTCCAATTGTAATGATTCAGATTTTGAACCATATCTTAAAAAAGCACTTCAAAGTTTCATCGATGAAATTATTGACAATAAAGTAGAAAAATTAAAGGCCTTAAAGGATAAATTAGAATAATCCCTGTGATTCCAGACCCTTATACGCTGAATCTCTAACTATGAAAAATTTTTATAAAATGTTAGATCTTTTGACGTCTCTACCCATACATGCTACACAGTGGTAAGAATCCTTTGGGTTCTCACATTTCTATTGAGGAGAGGTAAATGGACATCACAGGGTCACCAGTTGGACAGTCAAGTGTTGATAAAAATCAGACCAGACAGGTTCTAGCTTTTGTTGGAAATAGTGAAGGCTTGATTCCAAATAGTGATAGTTTATCAAAACTAGAAGTAGGAAAGGCCTATTATCAGCTTGGAAAACTTCATTATGATAAAGCTGACCTCGACCAAGCTGAAGTTAACTTTATTAAATCTCTTGAACTTGCAGAGTTACCTAAAGATAATTTTTCAGTTTTAAAGATTCTTGGTTTTCTCATTCGTATTGCTGCGGAAAAACTTGAAACTGAGAAGGCGACTAAATATATTTCAATGTCAGAGACAATTGTTGACGACTTAGCAAGTCATCTTGGAAGTCTTAATGCTGAATTCTTCTATTATTCAGGTCTTGTAAAGAGCTACAAAGGTGACTTTGAAGGTGCAAAGCTTGATTATGATATGTCTTACAAGAGATCAAAAGAAGAGAATGATCCTGATACGCTTGCGAAATGTCTTCTTGCTCTTTCAAATAACTCATTAAATAAGAACGATGTAACAACGGCTCTAGAATACATTAATCAACTTGATAATCTTCTAAAAATTATTGATAAGGAATATCTTGGTGGTTCAATGCATATGACCTACGGGAAA
>CAWUIU010000102.1:0-9600 GCA_963922285.1 uncultured Oligoflexia bacterium
ATGAAAGATGATGTAAGCCCAAGTAATCATGAGGACAAAGAGCTTAAAGCTGTTGCCTGATTAGACCAAAGTTAGACAGTTTAACCTAGACACACTTTAGATGTTACTCTCTTTTCTAAGAGGATAACATGAATGAATTTTTCAATATATCACTGTGGACTCTCGTAGTCTCTATTTCCTATTTCGTTGTATTTTGGGTTATTTCTCTATTAACCAAAAAAGCATCCATTATTGATATTGCTTGGGGCTTTTATTTTTCTCTTATTTCTGTGTTCTATTTTATTAGATCTGAACAGAGCTTAGAATTCATTCATGTTATATCTTTCCTTGTTATAGGGTTTTGGAGTATGAGGCTTGGCCTTTATCTTATCATACGCTACCTTCATGAGAATGAAGAGGACAAGAGATATGTGAAGATAAAGAAAGACTGGAATGCAACAGGAGTTTCCTTTATAGCGATGTTTCTCTTTCAAGGATTTATTGCTGCGCTTGTTAGTTTACCTCTTTATTTTATTTTTTCAAGAAATGTTACAAATCATAACTTGGTCTACTTTGGCCTTGCTCTAATGTTGATATCGACAACATTGGAGTCTCTTGCAGACTATCAGCTTTTTAAGTTTAAAAAAGATGAAAGTAACAAAGGTTTCATTTGTGATAAAGGACTTTGGTATTATACAAGACATCCTAATTATTTCTTTGAATGGGGTGTTTGGCTTTCTCTGGCAATACAATGCTTAGGGTACTCAGATAACTCTTACTATGGTATATCTTCAGCGATTCTGATGTTTATATTTTTGAATTATGTTTCAGGTATTCCATTTCTTGAAGAAGATGCACGTAAGGGAATTTATAAGAAAAAAGGTGAGAAAGAATATTATGCGTCAACTCCTGTTTTTTTTCCAAATCCATTTAAATAAATGATGAGGTATATATGATTTTTAATTTAGCGAAGAATCTACCGTTGAGCTTTAGTTTAGATGACCTACTTGGTACAGGGTTCGTTCCTGATTTCTTAATTAGGATGGGTATAAGAAAGTTATTAAATGAAAGATTAGTTGAACTTCAAGCATCAGGAGAAGAAGGTAAGCTAGAGTTTTTTGAACATCTTCGTTCTTCTCATCTCGCAGTTAAAGAGAAAGAAGCAAATAAACAGCACTATGAAGTGCCAACTGAATTCTTTTTAAAATGTCTTGGGAAAAACTTGAAATACAGTTGTTCTCTTTATGAAAATGGTGCACAAACATTAGATAGAGCTGAAGTCGAAATGTTTGATCTTGTCGCAAAAAGAGCTGAGCTCAAAGATGGTCAAAATGTTTTAGAACTTGGTTGTGGGTGGGGTTCACTATCTCTATATATGGCAAGGAGATATCCGAATTCAGAAATAACTGTTGTTTCAAATTCTTCTACACAAAAGAACTATATCGACTCTGTTATTGCTAAAGAAAACCTATACAATCTCAATGTCATTACAGAAAATGTAGTAACACTTGAATTAGATAAGAAGTTTGATCGTGTCGTTTCTATTGAAATGTTTGAGCATATGAGAAATTATTCTCTGTTACTAAACAAAGTGAATAACTGGTTAAATGATTCTGGAAAGTTATTTGTTCATATCTTTTGTCATTGTGAGTATAGTTATCCATATGAAGTTAAAGATGAGACCGATTGGATGACAAAGTATTTTTTTGAAGGCGGAATAATGCCTTCATTTGATATATTTGATCACTTTCAAGATGATCTCAAAGTAACAAATCGTTGGCAAGTTAACGGTGATAACTATTCAAAAACCTGTGAAGACTGGCTAAAGAATATGGATAACAATAAAGATGAAATTCTTCTATATTTTAGAAAAGCCTATGGAAGTGCCTATACAAAATGGTTTGAGTACTGGAGAATATTTCATATGGCCTGTTCTGAGTTATTCAAAAAGAATGGAGGAAAAGAGTGGTTTGTCGGACATTACTTACTAGAAAAGCAAAGATAATATTCTTTTTATCTCTATTTCAAATCGCTAATGTTTATGCTCTTGAATCAATTGGCAAGGGACTTCTAACGTTCACAATATTTGGAATCGAAATTTATGAATTAGAACTAAAAGCAGATAAAAAAATAAAGAAATTTTCTGAAGTAAAAAAATTAGAGTATTACCAAATGATCTTTACATTTAAAAAGAATATCAAAGGAAAGTATCTTAAAACAGCATGGACAGAGTCTAAAAAGCTTTTTCCTGTAAAAGGAAAGGGCGATTTCTTTGATCAGCTTGAAGCTGCTCAACCAGATATGAAGGACGGTGAAAAAATCGTTATTGACGCTAAAAAAGGAATTGTGCAGTTTAGATTTCCAGGCAACATCTTAACATTCAAAGATCAAGATTTTAAGGCTAATGTACCATGGATATGGCTTGGAAATAATGAGGTCGGTGAAAAGCTTGCCCCGCAAATTTTTAAATAGAAATGATATAGCCATTCTCTAATTCAATTTGTCCACTTGTATAAATTCTTCTGACGGCTAATCCGTTTTGTTTCTTTCTCACACTTCGTAAATCCATGATCGATAAAATATCACTTTCAACATTATTTGAAAATTCATACTCTTTAATATTTTTTTGAGAAACTTGATATGTTCGATGACTAATAAAGCAATTTAAAAACAGCTCATCCTCTTTAAAAAACTCTACTTCAACTTCCTGACACTTTTCAATCCAAGTTCCATTTTCACCGTTACATCTTAAGAATTCGTACCTTTTCAAGTTCTCATAAAAGACTTTGAGCTCACATGGTGAATGGCAAGTTTTTACTTCATAAAGACGAATTTCATCATGATGTCGCGAAATTGATGTACTGAGAAGCTTTTTTGGTCTTAGCCATGTTTTTTCTATTGAAAGCCGTGGAAAGAAGTCACCATGTGATTCGATTGCGATAATACCTTTTAGTTTTTTGTTGAGCAGTTTAGATAAAATTGAGTCGAGAGTATTGCCTGTTGGAAAGTAAAAGAAGGCATAGTCAAAACTTAATTTATTAACATCATCATCATAAACAGTGTTTACTATTTGAGTGTGAGGAAATAGTTTTAAAAGAGCTTTTGTTCTATTTTTTACTGGTTCAACTGAAATTACATGAATATTTGGAAAATAGATTTCAGCAATCATCGCCAATTTTCCGTACCCAGCTCCAATATCACATATCGTTACGGGATCATTTTTGTGAATATCACTAATTTTTACGAGAATGCCATAAAGGTCTAGAAAACTACTGTTGAGTGAGAGTAGGCCTTCGCATGTGTCATCCAGTTCAGAGTATAAATCTGGATTATCATGTTTCTCTGGTTGAGATGAGTTGAGGAAAAACTTTTCCGTTATCTCTCTTTCAATTTTGAGTGTTAATGTACTTGATTGCTGCTTGTTGTTAATTAGGGCTTTGATTTCTTTAATAAATTCAGTTTTATAGTTTTCGTCTTGATAATCCATAACTTAGAGAAGATAATTAAAAGAAATGATTGGTGGTCCGGGCGAGACTTGAACTCGCACGCCCTAATGGGCAACGGATTTTAAATCCGTCTTGTCTACCAATTCCAACACCGGACCAAATGATAGGGATTCAGAAAGAAATAATGAACTATATGCGATATGTTTGTCAATTTAAAAAATTCATAACTTTTAAAATTATATTAATTATTTTAGTTAGTTGTGCAGGAAGTAAACAAGCGCCACGTGTCTTTGAAGAAGCAAAAAGAGAATGGTTTAAAGGTCGTGGGATGAGAAGCTTTACCAATGGGGAGTTTCGTGATGTCGCTCATTTGTTCTTTGATTTTAAACCAGGAGTTAATGTAGATGAACGAATTGTGAACTTCGTTCCTCTATCATTCAGAGATTCAGACTTTCATTATCAACTAGATTTATTAAGTGGACGCAGGCTTGTAACACATAAATATTGCAAAGAAGATGATGTTTGGGAAAGGTTGAATGGATCAATCACGAATCCGCCGTTTTCTTATGGCTTTATTCCAGGTCTTTTAAATAAGAGAAAGAAAGCACAAAAGGTTATTTTGTTTGGCGATCCGAAATATTTAATGAATCCAGACTTCCCAAACGCAGATGAGTCTTATCCTGTAAAGGTTATTGGAGGCGTAGTAGAGCAATTTTGTGATGCCTATCCCTGTGATTTGAATGATACTTGGGAAAATACGGTAATCCTTGTTGCGGTGATTCAACAGGACCCTGAATATAAAGATGTTAATACTCTAGTTAGGCTTAAAAGAGTGATTGATTGGCGTTTGATAAAAGCTTTTCTTGAGAATGGTAGAGGAAGAATTATCGTTTCTCGTACTTCTGGATATCCTGCATATCGAATTTATGGTGGCTCACTTCCTACGAAGTCGTTAAAATTTGCTATTGAAAATGGTCATTTGTTTAGTTATGCAGAAAAGAGGCGCTTGAAAAGAACATGCTTAGCACTTTATGATAATATTTATGAAATTAAAGATAGAATAGCAAAGGGGAAATCTCGCTTTAATAAAGAGTTTTATCACTTTTATCGTGATTATTGGAAATCATTTAATACATGTAAGAAGTTTGTGAGACCGGTAGACATAAGTCAAAACCACGAACGTCATTGGTTCTTTGAGTTTCTTAAGGCATTCTCTATTGCTGGAGAGTATGGATATGTCTATAATTGCGATACTAAAGATTGGGTGGAGAATACTTCCAGATTAGACGGTAAGGCTATTTATCGACAAATTGATAAGTTAAAAAACTGCAGTGAAAAAGAACTGAATGAATCCTTTAATAAGGCAATTAATCTTTTAACAGGTTTTTCAAAGTCTAATAGAAAGCACTATAAATATATTCAGTATGATCAAAGGCCTGGTGCTCATAATGAAAAAGTTTATAGTTGGGTAGAGTATTCTGGTAAATATCAAAGATGTCAAAGTGAACCTCTTCATAAGGAGGAGATATTCCCTAGAGACATAATTTGGAAAAATATTATTTCACCGATTCCAGATGAGGAAAACTTAAAAAAAGTAGAAATTAAGAGAAAATAGACTTAGGGAAAGTATTTGCATTCAATAGATATAACGGAAGATTTAAATATTGTTTTTAAAAGTGATTTTGAAAAGAAAGTTGCAGAGCTTGGTCGTGAAATAGATATTTCACTTAGAGGAATTCATTGCTTAAAATTGAGTAACTTAAAGCAAATTAAAGCAAAATATCAGCTTGATGATTATGACCTACTACTTGTTTATATTTTTTGCGATTTAAAAGATGCGAAAAGAATTATTTTCTCGACACCGTTAAAGTTAAACCAAACTTTTTATTCTATTCGTAAATACTGGCACAACGCTCGGGTCTTTGAACAAAGGCTTAACGCTAAATTTAATTTACATTTTTATATGGATGAGAATGTTGTTTACGACTTTCTTTCTATTAATGAGCTCAATAAATTAAAACGATGTAAGAAATATAATCTTAACTTTCGACCTCTTTTTTCATCTCCTTCATCCTTGTTCCCTGATTTTAGAATATCCTATGCTGATAATGGAGATGAAATAGGGGATGTTGTTCTCGAGAGAGACTACTCAGAAAAATATCTAAAATATATTGAGTCGATCAATTTATCCGAAATTCACTTATATTTACATCGCTTTTCACCACGTAATAGTTGTTTTTATGAGACTTTGTGGTGTGAAACCTATGAGAAGTTGTTTAATTTAAAAGTTGATTTCCTTGAACGTGCTCGAAGAATGTTATTTTTTGAGTTGAATTATTCCCGTGTAAGCCTACAGTATTTATCGGATATCTTTTTCTTTCTTAGAGAAGAATCCTTGGCTAATCGATTAAGCTCTTTAGTTAAGCATATTAATGAAATTGATCGAATGTATGAGGATCTCATCAATGATCATCTTAAAGTTTATCCAATGAGTTCACTACCTATATCTGGCGTTTGGAAAACTTTTTGTGCCAAAAAGATTTCAGTTGTTCTTGTTGAGGTTGAAGATATAAAAGCAAAAATCACGACGAGTAATAATGTTCTTTCATATCGTTTTGGTGACGATAAAAGAAGTTCTGTCAGTTTGGGCTTGACTGGCTATACGTTAAGATCAAATGGCATAAGTTATGATATACGCGCAAATGATAATTTCTACTTGTATAATGAACTAGAGAACAATCGCCCTCTTGGGCTCTCTGGCTCCCTCTATGATAGATTACTTGTTCGACTAGAGGACACTTATCAGTCCCTACATGATACAATTAGAGTTCTTGAATCATTTGAAAGTCGTGATGGGATATTCAAAACTGATTTAATGAACAAAAAGTGTTATGATGATAAAGTCTTATTTTCTTATACTGAAACGCCTACTGGCGAGTTAAGTTACTTATGTACTGTTTCAGAGAATAGTGATAAGCTTGATACATTTTCGGTTTCAACTCCTAGTGATATCAATCTGAACTATATTGAAGGAATCAATGCTTTTAAAAATATAGAAGAAATTCAATTACAAGTTTTAAGTCTAGGCGTCACTAAAACTGAGGTGATGAAATGATTTTTGATAGATTTGTTTATAAAAGAAAAAATATAGTAAAAAGATTTTTTAATAGAATACAAATAGTCAAAAGTAATACAAAAAAAGAAATGTCATTTCGTCCACAATCTTTATATGATTTAGAGGTTTGTCTTTTGGAGCAAGAACAGAAGTCCATTCATTGGATGTTTGATCATGTTGCAAGAGAAATTTATCAAGAAGAATTTAGATCTTATAAAGATATATCTGTTAAATTAAAAAATGCACTCGTTGTAGTGGTTAGTGGTTTTGTTGATGATGAAAAATTCTCAGCGATAAAAGCACACCTTTTAGAAAAATCAGACTGTATTGTTGTGGCCTTGGGTGATGAAGCTTGGTCAAAGGGTATATTTAAAAATCGAGACGATTTAAGAGGCTTGTGTGAGCTTGAGTCTGACTGTGTTTATATTCCTGGAAGATACCCGAGCCCAAGTCTTATCCTGGAAGCCATTAAAAATAAAGATAGGAATGATGGAGAATTACAGTAGTATCTCTTGAAAATTCGTTGAAAATTTAGACAGCTGAACAGGTTCTTTTTTGAGAGACTTTGAAACAATATCAACGAACTTATTTCTTTTGATTTCTTTTGCCCCTAGAAGTTTTGTAACAGAAGTTACCATTTGTGTATCAAGAAGTGGGACATTAATAATTTTTAAGTTTTGTAAAAGTGTTAAGAGTGCAACTTTAGATGCATTGTCCTTAACATGAAACATTGATTCTCCACTAAAAAAATGGCCAAGCTGTATTCCATATAAGCCTCCAATGAGTTCTTTACTATCCCAAACTTCGACACTATAGGCGAAATTGAGTTCATGCATTCTAGTATAGGCATTGATTATTTCTTCATTGATCCAAGTTCCATATTCACTTTTTTGATGGGTAAGGGCAGCTTGTTTAATAACTTGGGAAAAGCATTTATTAAAAGTCACTTTATAAGGACATGTCTTTAAAAATTTTTTTAATTTTCTGGGAATGTGAAATTTATCAGTTGATATAATTCCTCGTGGATCAGGTGAAAACCACGCGATGGGATAGTCATCTGAAATTGGCCATGGAAATATTCCCTGTGAATAGGCTAACAAGAGAGAGTCAGGATGTAGGTCTCCTCCAAGGGCAACGATACCTTGCTCATTAGCTGATTCAATTGGGGGGAAGCTAGTTATAGGCACTATTTATTGCCTCTATCATTTTACTTGAGATTATAGCACCGACTTCAAGAGTTTTTATCGCTCCTGCTTCATCATTTCCAACCTTAGGTGCTATTTCAACCATGTCAGCTCCTGTTATCTTAAAGTTCCTAGCAAATTCATTTATCATGATAACACATTCATGCGGCTCTAAGCCATCTGGTTCAGGAGTTCCTGTTGCCGGAGCATATTTAGAATCGACTGCATCAATATCAAAGCTTATATAGAGTTCTTCAACATCTCTTTTCTTTAATTCTTCACAAGCTCTTTTTGCCAATTTCTCAGCACCGATATCTTTAACCTCTTTCGTCCAATACTGATTAAGGCCAAATTCTTTTTCCCAATGAGATTTGTCTTTTCCACTTGAGCGAATACCAAATTGATAACAATTCTTTCTCTCTCCCAGATCATCGAGCACGTGCGTAAGCCAGGAACCAAAACAAAGATCAATTCCAAGTCTTTCAACAAGTAAATCGGTATGAGCATCAAAGTGAATAATTCCAGTTCTTATATTTCTCTTATTTCTATCTTCAAGCCATGACTTCACAATAGGGTAGCTAACTGAGTGATCTCCGCCGATAGAGAAAATTCCATGCTGGTTATTTTTTAATAGTTCATCATATGTAAATTTAGTCAGGCTTAGTGGAGATACTGGTAATTCATTGTTGTCACCATAGAGAGCTCTTTGGCAATTTGCGATAGTTTTAGCATTGAGATACTTGTCGTGTAAGAGGTGAGGTATCACTCGAATATCGCCAACGTCAAAGTATTTAAGATCTTTATGATTTTTAAGTAGTTCTGAGCGTAAGAAGAGCGGTCCCCAATTTGCTCCTCTTTGAATTCCTCCTCCACAGTCAGAGCATATTCCAAGAAGTGTCACTCCCTTGTGCTCATTTGCCTGTTCAAGACTTGCAAGCCAGCTCTTTTCCACATCGGCATCACCATAGAGTGATTTCTGTAGATAGTCCTTGGTCTCTTTTGCAGTATTGACAGTAAAAACTCCTGAGCCCGGAGGGCAGAGAACTGATGATAAAATATTAGTGTTAATAGTGGACATCTAATTTCCTTATTTTAAAAAGTCTTCTTTATTCTTATTTTTTAGATTCGCCATTTGATAGCGAGTTAAAAATTGGTCATTACTTAACTCTAAAAAATTAGCAATTGCATCAAACTCAAATTGAATGATGGCATCGTCAATTTCATCATAAACACCAGCAATATGAGATGACATGTGTATATTTTCTAAATTGATCTTTTCCATTGGGTAGGGTTCATTTTCAAAGACATCAATAAAGCCCTGCGCTTTGTCATTACTCTTTAAAAAGGACTTAAGAGAATTAAAGTCAATTAACTTTCCCCTCGCTGGGTTAATAATGACGGCATCTTTTTTGATAACTGAGAAAAAGTCTTCATCAAAGAGGTGATAGTTATTTTTATTTAGAGAGCAGGCAAGAATAAAAATATCAGCTTCTTCCAGACTCATTTTTGTTGTGAGTTTTTGATATGGGTCCACAAATTCATATTGATAAGGAGTTAGATTAAGATAACTCTCTAAGAGAGATCCAATATGACCTTTACCATAGACGAGTACTTTCTTCTTAAAGCTTCTGCTGAAACTTCGATCACTGTCCCATTTCTGGACAAAAGGAATACTTCCTGTCGCTTTGAGGAGGCATTCGACGATATATTGGAAAACAGCTTTCGCTCTTATCTCATTGCCGGTAATGACAGGACAGGAGACATTCTTAAGATGAGTCGTTGTGATATTGTCATAGCCTGAATTTGGGTGAAGCCAGAGAATTGGCTTTAAGCCTACTAATAATTCTTCAATAAATTTAATTTCACAATTAGTGGT
>CAWUIU010000103.1:0-9566 GCA_963922285.1 uncultured Oligoflexia bacterium
AAAGAGATGAGAATAAGCCAATTCTAAACGAGCCATTCACATTCTTTTTGTTTGCTGTGCTAATACTTACATTTATTGCTGGTATCTTTGTAGCACAGGTTTCAATTACTGAGTTCTTATCTGAAAGTGGAATTACAGGGGCAAAGAGAATCTTTACAGCTCTTTTTAATCCAAATTTTGCTATCTTAGAACAAGCAACATTCGCTGCTATTGAGACAATCTATATGGCATTTATTGCGACTTGTGTTGCATTACCAATAGCATTTATTTTAGCATTCTTTGCTGCTAGAAACCTTATGAGTGGATCACCAACAACAATGGCCATATACTCTATTGTTAGATTTTTTCTAAATGTATCAAGATCAATTGAGCCTCTCGTATGGGCAATTATTTTCTCTGTTTGGGTCGGTATTGGTCCTTTCGCTGGTATGTTAGCATTATGTCTTCACTCTGTTTCATCTCTATCAAAGTTATACTCAGAACAAATCGAAAATATTTCTAATGGTCCAATTGAAGCAATTACTGCAACAGGTGCTCACCCTATCCAAGTAATTTGGTTTGGTGTTGTTCCGCAAATTGTACTTCCATACCTATCATTTACAATCTATCGTTGGGATATCAACGTTAGAATGGCAACAGTCATCGGTCTTGTCGGTGGTGGTGGAATTGGTACAATGCTTATGCAGTACCAAGGTCTTGCGAAGTGGAACGAAGTTGGTATGCTCGTTATCGTAATTGCATCAATTGTATGGGTTATGGACTGGTTAAGTTCGAGGATTCGAGAGTCTATCAAATAATTCCAATATGATACAAGGCCCTCCATGAGGGCTTTTTTATTTTATTTTTATTAACCTATCGATATTAAATAAATCACAGATAATCGACGATAAAATAAATAGTCTTAAAGTAATTTAACTCTAGGAATAAGATGTATAAAGAACTTATTAGGTCTCGCCTATCCTTTATGCTTTTAAAATATATCATTATTGTAAGTGGTTTCTTCACTTTCTTAAGTACTATTGCCCAACTCTATATTGATTATAATAATGATCTAAGATCTATTGATTCATCAATAAAACAAATTCAAAGTAGCTATGCCCACTCTATTGCAAACAGCCTTTGGCATCTTGATGTGGATCAAATAAATGTACAAGTTGAAGGTATCTTAAGGCTACGAGATATTGAATTTATTCAAATCATCGAGCGTAAGCAAGGTCGATCTACTATCTTTCTTGAAACTGGTAATGATGAGATAAAAAGTAAGCTTGAAAGCCGTTTTAATCTTGTTTATGGTAAGAATAGTCAAACCATTATAGGTGAAGTGTATATTGTTGCAAACCTAGACCATTTGTATGATAGAGTTCTCGGTCGATTTTACATTGTTCTAGCGACACAAATGATTAAGACATTCCTTGTCTCATTCATTATTCTTTTTATCATTAATCAATTAGTCTCAAAGAAAATATTTAAAATAAGCCAATACGCAAATAAGTTAGGACATCAAAATATAACTGAAGAACTCGTCTTAGACCGTATTGACCCGCATAGAAAAAATGAACTCGACGAACTCGTTGAGTCTTTGAATCGAATGAGGCAAAACATTCATAAATACCTTGAAAATAGAGATGAAGCTGAAAATCAGCTCCGTGAATATAAATCTCACCTCGAAGACCTTGTTTTAAAAAGAACTAAACAGCTTAATGATAAAAATGAATTACTAGAGCAAAAAATTCATGAAATATCAAATATACAAGACCAAATGATCGCGCAAGAAAAGCTAGCATCTTTAGGAAACTTAACAAGTGGCATAGCACATGAAATTAATAATCCACTCAACTTCGTTATAAATTTTGCTCAAATTTCAAAAACCTCATCAGAGGAGCTTAAAAAGGAGTTAATTAATCTTGAACATATTGATGAATCAACAAAAGAAAAAATGTTCGATGAGTTGACTGACATTATCAATATGACAAACGAAATAACAAATCATGGAAAAAGAGCAGAAAATATTATTAAGAGCATGCTTGAACATTCCCGCACAAGTGAAAATAATCTCGATAAAGAACATGTTGATCTTCATGAACTAATAGAAGAAAACTTAAATTTTGCCTTTCATGCAATGAGAGCAAAGTATAAAGGATTCCATATTAACTTTAGCAAAGATTATGACCCTACAGTTCCTTCAATTAATGTATTAAAAGGGGACATTGCCAGAGTTTTCTTAAATATATTCTCAAATGCTTTTTATTCGATGATCAAAAAGCACGACAACAGGCCAAATTATATATCAGAAATATCAATTACAACTTTTTATAAAAATGGTCTTGTAAACATCAAAATAAGAGATAATGGCCTTGGTATTGATAAAGCTATCCTCGAAGAAATATTCAACCCTTTCTTTACAACAAAACCAGCTGGCGAAGGTACAGGCCTTGGACTATCGCTTAGCTATGAAATCATTACGGCTATCCATGGAGGAAGTCTGGTGGTCAACTCAGAAGAAGGTAAATACGCGGAATTTATCATCCAACTACCAACAGAATAATATGGATAAATACTTGTTAATATTGCCAAATGCTTAGATTTTGACTATTCTTGCGCCATGGGATTAATGTTTGTTACACCAAAAGATGAAAAAGAAACAGATCGTGTTTCAGTTATCAATAAAGAAGTCACTTTAAAATCTTATGGGCTACCAATGATATTTTGGGGCTATCTAGCGGCGATATTGACCGTCATACTGGCTATGAGTCTAGCTATCAAAGAGCCAGTTGTACGCTTATACGAGACTGGAGACTCGATTAACAAAACCTTGGCCATTTCAGTCATTATAACAATAGTAGGCCTCGTGACGTTCTTATTGTGCTTTTACTTCTATGAAAAGTTTATTTCAAAAAAAGGTGATCAGCTCAGACTTACCCATCGTGTCTTTTGGATTCCTGTTGTAAACTTCAAATATGAATTAGAAAATAATAGCTCATTTGAGGTGAAACATTTTATGGATTCTCCCAATGTGGCCAGAATGCGAGGAGAGCAGTCGCTAAAAGGCTTTGAAAATAGAGGTTATTTCCAACTCTTTGCTAAGTGTAAAGATGGAAGAGAGATTCTTGTCGATCGCTCAAGTCAAAAAAAAGACCTTGTGAAAACAATGGAATTACTTAATCGTTATTAATGAAAACCATTTAATATTTCATGGCAGGTAGGGTTTCTAATTTTATCAATAAACGGTTGCGTTAAATTGATAAAATGTCTCCATACATCATCTCGATTAGCATTTCCTTTACGCCAATTATCAGCTAACTCATGTGACCAAATCCATGGCCAATCGAGTTTTGAAAAATCACGACCAGGAGGAGCATCGATCTCCAAGTCTTTGTTGTAGCCCCATAAATGAAAAGGGAGAGATTTACTCTTATCTAAATTATCTAGGTCATCTCTGACAATATAGTGACCAAAGTCAAAGATATGATTTTCCCTCGTTCCCTGAATGTTGCTCTTAGGATCGATACCATAAGATCTCAAAACATTTTGAACCTTTACTCTGATACCTGAAGGTAACCATTCTCTCTTATTTCTACCATGTGCTTGCCTAAGATAAAATCCGGCCGGGGATGTTGCTCCATTAGCATGCTTAACATCAAAACCAGGATCAACAACAGCATAGGAACCAACGACTTTATTTTTTAGGCCAGAGTCTTTTACAATCTCACGCATGGCACGTTCATAGATATATTCTCTGACAACCTCACCTAAGGTCGCTAATCCATCACTATGGCTTCCATGGCCTGGATCGAGAGATCCAGTTCCTTTTACATCGATCAAGCCTTCAATCGTTTGAGAATCAGGATTATCGACTTCAAAAACAATTGCTCTTCCGTAACGTGGTGGACGATAAGCAGTTATTACTTCATCACTGATCGGAATATCAGTGTTAACAACAGACTGATTTGCCTGCTTCTTACTAATATATGCAGTATTATCTAATAACCATTTATCAATTTCTTCATTACTCTTATTTCTAAGAAATATGAAATCTTTACGAATAAGATCATAATCTGCAATTAAAATTCGCGCATTAGTTAACCTCACAAACTCTTCAGGTTCAGAGTTTTTGTTAACGTCTTCAATATTTCGAAGTGGATTTAAGTTGGACTTTATAGTGCCATCATATGAATTTAAATTTGCGAGATTTCTAGCAACAAAAATGTTTTGAGACGTACAGCTAATAATAAAAATAAAGAATAATAGACTTATATATTTCATATAAGTCTATTCGGTCAATCCTCATAGGGCTTCAAATAAAAATCATTACGCTCAACTATTCTTTAAAGCATCTCTGACTTTTGGAAGCCAACCCTTTTCGAGAAGATCAGTATCATAGCACTTTCTTAGAAATTCGAGACCTTGGAACTTTTTTTCTCCAAAGCCCTGCTCATTTAGAAGTGATAACTTGAGGTCTGAATAAGGTCGATCTTCCAGTCTAAGCTCATCTCCCATGCTTATCTGTCCCTCTTCCAGAACACGATAAAACCAACCAAAACAGAGCTTACTCACAACACTTTTTAAGATACGAGAGTCCTCATATGTAACGTTCAGAGTCGCACAAGGTCTTCTTGATGCTGTTAACTGTAGCTTTGTACTACCAACGCTTACAATATCACCGATACACATTTCATCATCTGACCAATCGTCTGTATAAATATTCTCCCCAAAACTACCAGGTTTAAACCGTGATTCAATCTCAGTTATTTCATTTTTTAAAATTTCGTAATTCTTTCCAGTGTAGTGATGAATAACTCGCCTATCGCCACCATGATACTTCTTGGCAAATACTTCATCTCCTTCAATATAAGTTTTGAATACTTTTATCGAAGTCACAGCTGATTTTCGAATCGCACTGATTTGTCCGTTAGGTAACTCTATTGATGTTCCTACGAACAGGCCTTTAACTGTAGTCTTAAAATCACTCATATATTTCCTTACCAGTAGTATTATGAAACTTTATAAGTGTTTATCGTGAATTTGTAATTATTTTTTATTCTTTTCTAGAGAAAGGTCTTTAAGCTTCTTTGGTCTCATTCCACCGCCAAGCTTCTTAACCTCTTTTGACTTATCTTTTTCCCAGTGATTTTTCCAGGTTTCGTTATCTCTGGCCTCACGCTTTTCTTTGGACTTTTGAATACGTTCAGAAATAACCTTATCAACTTCTTCTTTTTTTCGAACCTTAATACTTCCTGATACTTTACGGCTTTTGTTTTGACGTCTTTGCTCATCATCTTTCAAATTATGTCCGGAAAGATCAATTGAAACTTCACCTTTGATAAAGCACTGACAGGAAAGACGTTCCTTAGTGATGTGAAAAACATTACCGAGAAGTTGGCTTTCTGCAAAAGTTGGTTCATTTACATTGCCCTGTCCCTCTGTAATTTTAACAATACAGTCTGAACAACTAGCATGTCCGCCACATGATGACTTAACATACAGGCCATTTTCCTTTAATTGATCTAAAAGACTGTGCTCTTCATTTAAATAAAGAGTTGTTCCATCATGAGTAAGATTAACTTTATGCATACTTCCACCATTTAATTGGTCGAAAAGAGATATCTAAACTGTTTTCTTTAACTTAGATTCAATCTTTTCTAAAACCTTATTTTTAAAAGGTTTATACATAAAAGAAAGCTCTAAGTCGACTTCAGCAGCTGACTCTGTAAAGTTTATCGTTAAAGTAAATCCCTTTCCTGTCGCTTCAATACGACTACCTGGCGTATAGTTGATATCACATGGAATATTAAACTTTGCTACATAGTCAGGTGTTATCTGTTCTTTTGCTAAGTTATAAGCTTCACTCGCTGAGCTTGCATTATAATATGATACACTTCGATCCATCTCAAACATCCTTTATTTAATACCGGTTGAGCCAAAACCACCTAAACCACGTTCAGTTTCTCTTAGACTATCCGTTATCACAAAACTTGCCTGCCAAATTGGTGCTATGACCATTTGTGCAATTCTAGAGCCATGCTCAATTGTTTCTATTTCTTTGCCAAAGTTTCCTATGATTACCATCACTTCTCCACGATAGTCACAATCAATGGTCCCTGGAGAATTAACGACCAATAGATTTGTTTTCAAAGAAATACCAGACCTTGGTCTTATCTGAACCTCATAACCAAATGGAATTTCAAACGAGAGACCTGTTGGTACAAGAGCACGCTGACCAGGCTCTATTGAAATATTCCCTTTATTTGCAAGGGAAACTCTAAGATCAGCACCTGCTGCCCCTTCTGTTTCATAAGAAGGAAGCGGCAAGTTCTCATCAAAGTGATCTAATTTCTTAATTTTTAAATCAACTTTATTTGTCATTGAACGCTTCCAATTAATCTTCAGAGTTACCCTCTGATTTATTGTCTCTTGATCTTGGCTTTCTTTCACGACGCTCACCTCTTGGCTTACGATCTCCTCTATCACCTCTAGGCGGACGATCTTTTTTAGCATCAGCTTCTTTCTTAGCATCTTCTTCTACAGATCCTCTCTTTCTAGCAATTGGTGTAGCATCTTTAGCAGAAAGCTTTACTCTACCCATTCGATCAATTTCGACAACTTTTACTTGAATCTCTTCGCCTTCATCTACATAATCAGCAGGATCTCTTACACGGTCATCCGAGAATTCAGAAATGTGAACAAGACCAGAAACACCATCAGCAATATCTACAAATGCACCATATTCTTTAATAGTTGCAACTGTCGCAGAATAGATTTGACCAACTTCCGGTCCGTTTAACTGTAGTGCAACAAGGGCCATACACTCATCAATCTTTTCTTGATTAGTTGAGATAAACTTTGTCGTTCCATCTTCATCAATTTCAATATCAAGCTCGTAATTCTCTTGAAGCTTCTTAATATTCTTTCCGCCTGGACCAATAAGCCCACCAATCTGATCCTGTTTAATTTGCATCGTTTTCATAACAGGTACACCGTTTTTCATGTTACCTCTATGGGTAGAAATAGTCTTCTCCATCTCTCCTAAGATGTGAAGACGACCTTCACCAGCTTGTGCCATCGCTTTCTCTACGATTTCACGTGTTAGACCAGTAATTTTGATATCCATCTGAATTGCAGTAATACCTTCTTTAGTACCAGCTACTTTAAAGTCCATATCGCCAAGGTGATCTTCATCACCAAGAATATCTGTTAGAACTTTAAATCTCTCACCATCAGTAACTAGACCCATAGCAATACCAGCAACAGCACCTTTTATTGGAACACCAGCATCCATTAACGCCATTGAACCTGAACATACAGAACCCATTGAACTTGAACCATTCGACTCAAGAACCTCACACACAACTCTAGCCGTGTATGGAAATTCAGCTGGCATCACAGCTTTAATTGCTCTTTCAGCAAGGTTACCGTGACCTTGTTCACGACGTCCAACACCTCTAACACCTCTTGCTTCACCTACAGAATATGGAGGAAAGTTATAGTGAAGGTAGAAAGAATCATGGTAAGTTCCATGGATTCTATCGGCCATTTGCTCACCAGTTTTTCCACCTAGAGTTACAGTTGCCATAACCTGAGTCTCTCCTCTTGTAAAAAGAGATGATCCATGTGGAGTTTTAAGAAAGTCTGTTTCTGTTTCGATTTCTCTTACTTGATTTAGAGCACGACCTGCAATTCTTTTTTCTTCATCTAGAATATCTGCTCTAAGCATTTCATAAAGTAATTCATCAACACCTTTGTATGCTTCTTTTCCAAATGCACTTGTTTCCTCAAGAGCATAGTCCGTAAAGTTTTCTTTCATATCAGCAGCAACTGTCTTTTCAAGTGCTTTTACTGCTTTTTGTCTTAACATCTTATCATCGATCGATAATGCAGCTCTTGCATCAGTTGTATACTTAGATCTGATATTATCAACAAGTGTTTTATTAGCTGAAGCAGAGATAAACTCTCTCTTCTCTTTACCAACTTCTTTTTGCATATCTTTTAAAAAGCTTACAAGACCTTTAATTTCATCATGCCCGTGGAAAATTGCCGCAAGAACTTCGTCTTCAGGAACGATCTCAGCTTCGCCTTCAACCATAAGGATTGCATCAGAACTTGCTGCAACAGCAATTTCAAGATCAGATTCTTCCCATTGTGAATGATCCGGATTAATAATAAATTCACCACCAATTCTAGCCACTTTACAAGCTCCGATCGGTCCTTCAAAAGGAATATCAGAGATTGTGAGTGCTGCAGAGGCTCCAATCATAGCTAGAACTTCTGGATCACCACTCTCTTCATAAGACATAACTGTACAAGAAATAACTGTGTCAAACATATATCCTTCAGGGAAAAGGGGCCTTAATGGTCTATCAATAAGACGAGCATTAAGTGTTTCTCCAACACTTGGTCTTCCTTCTCTCTTTAAAAATCCTCCAAGAAACTTTCCTGCTGAATAAAACTTTTCAGTGTACTCAACAAGTAATGGAAAGAAGTCTTGACCATCTTTCATTTCATGAGCAGAACAAGCTGTAACAAGAACTTGAGTTCCACCACAAGTTACTAACACAGAAGCGTCAGCCTGCTTGGCCATACGACCAGTTTCAATTGTGATATCCTTACCACCAAAATTGTACGTAAATTCTTTTTTATTGTTTAACATAAACATACTCCGAGCGAGAGATTCATTGATCTCTACAATATAAAAATTAATAATATGATTGAATGAATTCAGAAAAGATCCAAAGAATATTTCAATAATGAACTATTTCATTATTCAAATATCCCTTAAACTCTCTGTTCAAATAATCCCTTACATTTTATTAGCTAAAATGTGTTATGGGAAGTATTTCCCTATATTTGGCCATAAAAAAAGGCTCCAATTGGAGCCTTTTGTCATATTGAAATGTCGTATCGACTACTTTCTTAACCCTAACTTTCCAATTACTGCTTTGTACTTAGCATCGTCATTAGTTTTGATATACTTAAGAAGTCTTCTTCTTCTACCAATCATCTTCATAAGACCACGGTTTGAGTGGTAATCATGAATGTGCTTACCGAAGTGTTCCTTAAGGTTGTTAATTCTTGTAGTTAAAATAGCAACTTGCACCGGAGCACAACCTGCATCTTTTTCACTACTACCAAATTCAGCACCAAATTCTTTTACTAGTTCTGCTGTTTTTTCTGATGTAATCATAATATTCTCCGTTTCAATCAAGCCTAGAACCTAGATAGAACCCATAAGATCGGAGATCGACAGTTAAATCCAAGTAAAAGGTGGTTTTAAGATTAGGAATTCTAACGAATATACTTTGACATGTAAAGTCTTAAATTCTCTAAAAGACGAGCTTCAATTTGGCGAATTCTTTCTCTTGAGACACCGTAATCATTTGCAATTGACTGAAGAGAACGCGGCGCATCAGAAAGTAGTCTATCTGTAAAAATTTTGCGGTCCCTATCTTTCAAACCATTCATGAAATCATCTAAATTCTCTTGTAAGAGGGACAAGCTTTGCTTGTATGAAATATCTTGGGTAAATTCGTGATCTACACTTAAGAAGTCTCCAAATGTTACATTAGAGTCAT